>JANNOC010000633.1:0-4393 GCA_031398865.1 Gemmatimonadota bacterium
GTGAAGGCCAGCTCCTGCACCGCGGTCGCCCCAGCCTCGCGCATGTGATAGCCGGAAATCGAAATCGGATTCCACTCCGGCGTCTCCGCGGCGCAAAACCGAAACAGCTCCGCCACGAGGGCGAGGCTCGGGGCAGGCGGATAGATATACGTGCCGCGCGCGACGTATTCCTTGAGAATGTCGTTCTGGATCGTGCCGCTCACCTTCGCGCGCTCGACGCCGCGCTCCTCGGCGACGACGATGTACATCGCGAGCAGCGTCGCGCTGGTTGCGTTGATCGTCATGGAGGTGGACACCGACTCGAGCGGAATCCCGTCGAGCAGTGCGTGCATGTCCTCGACGGTGTCAATCGCGACGCCGACGCGCCCGACTTCGCCTAACGCCAGTGGCGAATCGGAATCCAGACCCATCTGGGTCGGCAGATCGAACGCCACGGAGAGACCCGTCTGTCCCGCGGCGAGCAGATGCTGGAAGCGCGCGTTGGTTTCCGCCGCCCCGCCGAAGCCAGCGTACTGCCGCATGGTCCAGAGCCGCCCGCGATACATGGTCGGCTGGACGCCGCGGGTGAACGGAAAGCGTCCGGGATCGGCGAGATCGGCGGCGTAGTCCACGTCCACATCGCCGGGACGATACACCGGCGCGATGGGGAGGCCCGAGGGCGACAGCCGTTCGTCCGTCATGCGGAGAAGCTACTGGAGCGTGCGAGACACTGCGTCACCGGCTTCGCCGCCGCCGCCCTGGTGCTGCTACGCGCCGACGCTCACGCTCGCCACCGACCCGCTGAGCACGGACTGCGCCATTTCGACGTCGGACTTGCTGCCGATGTACAGCGGCGTGCGCTGGTGCAGCTCCGTCGGCGCAATGTCGAGGATGCGCCCCCTGCCGTCGATGGCGGCGCCGCCGGCCTGTTCGACGATGAACGCGAGGGGATTCGCCTCGTACAGAAGCCGCAGCTTGCCCCGCGGACTCTTGCGATTGGCGGGATACGCGAACAACCCGCCGCCGAGCAGGTTGCGATGGAAATCGGCCACCAGGGAGCCGACGTAGCGGACATTCATCGCGGTGCGCTGACCGTCCAGTCCGCGGTACCGGCGCATCAGCGTCTTCACGTTCTCCTCCCAATGCGCCTCGTACGAATCGTTCACCGAGAGATACCGTCCGATGTCGGGTATGCGGATGTTGGGATGCGAGAGCAGGAACTCCCCAATGGAAGGATCCAGCGTGAAGCCGTGCGCGCCCTGCCCCGTCGTGTACACCATCATCGTGCTCGAACCGTAAATCACGTATCCGGACGCGACCTGCCGGCGACCCGGCTGGAGCATGTCTTCCATCTCGCCCCGCGCGCCGCGCGTGATCTTCCTCACGACGGAAAAGATGGTCCCCACGGGGACGTTGACATCGATGTTGGAGGAGCCGTCCAGGGGGTCAAAGAGCAGGCAGTACTTGCCGCAGCGAAAGCCTTCCGGAATGGGAATGATCTCCGGCTCCTCCTCGGACGCCATGGCGCACAGCCGCCCGGCGTGATCCATCGCCTTGATGATGGTTTCGTTCGCGAAGACGTCCAGCTTCTGCTGAATCTCCCCCTGCACGTTCTCGGCATCGGTGGCGCCGAGAATGTCCACCAGACCGGCGCGCCGCACCTTGCTGGAGATCATTTTGGCGGCGAGCGCGACATCGTACAGAATACCGGACAGCTCGCCCGTGGCCTCGGGGTGGAGACGCTCCTGCTCGATGATGTATCGGTCGATGGTGATGACCGACGTAGCGGTGTGCTGAACCACGGTCACACGTCCCGGGTGAAAGGCTCTCTCGCAGCCAGCTTTTGCGTGGCGTAGCGCGTCGCGTCCAGCTCGAAGCGATTGCGCGCATACCCGCGCCGCACGCTTTCCCACAGATAACGTAAAGGAAATGTCACGCTCTCGCCAAACTGTTCCACATGCCGGAGTTCGTGCAAGAGCAGCTCGGGGACGAGCGGCGTCTCGGCGGCCAGCCAGATCGTTCGCCACAAGGTGATCGCGGCCGCGGTGCGCTGTCCCAGCGCCCAACCGCCGATACGTGGGGGAAGCCCGCCGCGGCGAAAGCGCGCCACCCCCAACTCGGGGTAACGCGCGAGGACATCAACGGGAAGCGTCATTGGCGCTCCGATCACTGCCCCACAAACCGCCGCGACGATGCCCACGTCTCTCCGTGCGCACTGATGGTGAGCCGACGTCCGTCGGTGCGGAGCACGACCGTGCCCAGCTGATCCGTGCGCAGCACGTCCGCTCCTGCCGCTCGGAGCGCGCCAAGCACCACATCACTGGGATGACCATAGCTATTCCCCCTCCCCACGGAAACCAGCGCGTGTGCCGGCTGCACGGCGGCGAGGAAGGCCGGGCTCGTGCTGGTCGCGCTCCCGTGGTGACCCACCTTCAGCACATCCGCATGCAAATGCCCCCGCGCGTGCTGCAACAGCCATTGCTCCTCGGCGCGCTCCGCATCGCCCACGAACAGAAAGCGCACGCCGCCGTGGCGAACCAGCGCGATCGTGCTCGCCTCGATGGGGTCATTCAGGCCCGTCGTCCAGGCGGAGTCGGGCGCGAGAAAGCGGATCACGGTCGCGTCTATGACGACGGAGTCGCCGGGATGCACGCGGCGCCAGTCCACGCCCCGATCGCGCGCCTCCGCCAGGGACTGGGCGTACACCTCGCTCCCGCCGGCGAACGCAGCGTCCCAGTACACCCGCGGCGCGAGCGCCCGCACCACGGTGACCGCGCCGCCAGCATGGTCGGCATGCGGATGCGACAGGATGAACGCCGCCACATCGCCACCGCGACGGCGAACGTAGGGAACAACAGTGCTGCGCGCCGCATCGCCGCCGCGCCACGCGCGGCCCGCGTCCAGCAGCACCCAGCGTCCGCGCACGGTCCGGATCGCGATCGCGTCGCCCTGTCCCACGTCCAGCATGTGGACCTCCATTTCGCCGCGAGCAATCGGAAGCAGGGGAAACCAGATCGCGGCGGCCAGCGCGCTGACGCCGGTCACGAGCGCGCGTCCCGGGTGGTGCGCGACGCACGCCAGCAGGAGCGTGATGGAGGCGATGCCGCACGCAACCGCTGTCACCAGCGTTGGTGACACCGGCAGGGCGCCAAAGGGAAGAGCCGCGCCGGCGGCGGCGATCCGGTCGAATCCCCACAGCAGTGGGTGAGTGGCATCGGCGACAAATCGCGCGAACGGCTCGAAGGGCGAGAGCAACAGCGCGAGGAAGAGCATGGGTTGCGCGAGCACGAGCAGCGGACCGGCCGCGAGATTGCTGAGCGGCGCGACAAGGCTCACGCGTCCGAAAGCCCACGCAACGAGTGGCGCCGTCAGCGCGGACGCCACGACGCTGGCCAGAAGATCGCGAAGGATGCTGCGACGCCAGCCGTCGATGCGCCCGGGTATCAGGCGCCGCGCGAGAATGCCGCTGCCCACCAGTGCCGCCATCCCCGCCACGCTCAGCTGGTAGCCCAGATCCAGAATCATACGCGGATCACCCAGCGGCACCAGAGCGCCAAGCGCGAGCGCCGCCCACGGTGACGTGGGCCGCTGCGCGAGACGGGAAACGGCCGTCACCGCCAGCATCGCACTGGAGCGCAGTGCTGGTGCGGGCGCTCCGATGACCGCCACGTACGCGATCGTGGAGACGAGCGCGCCGACCAGCGCGGCGCGTGGACCGAGCCGGAGCAGTTGAAATAGCAACTGCATCGCCGCGGCGATGATCGCCACGTGCAGGCCGGAGATGGAAAGCATGTGGACCAGCCCCGCGTCCGCATACCGATCGCGTATCTCCGGCGGAATGGTGCTCGCGTCCGCCACGAGCAACGCGCGCGCGATTGGCGCATCGGCGCCGAAGATCCGGGTGACGCGCCGTCCGGCCGCGGCGCGCACGCGCAGCAGCGTTCCGGCGATCCGGTCCCCCGGCGCTGACGGATGAACGCCGTCGATCGCCACGGTCGCGTCGCGGATGAACAGGCCCCGCACCGATCGGGATGCGTCGCCACGAACGATCGAGACATCGCCGGCGCGAATGCGTCCCGCGGCAACGATGAGCGTCACGGGGAGCGCACATTGATGGCGCGCGAGGGTACCCCGGGCCGCGCGCCCGGGGGCGGCGTCTTCGTGAAGCCGCACGCTCCACGCGGAAGCGACCATCGCGCGTTCGATGCAGGCGGCATCCCGGCGACGCGCGACGTGGGCGGCGAGCGCGCCGGACGCGAGCAGGAGCGCGAGCGCCGCGAGCCGGCTATCGCGGCGGTGCGCCGCGATGCCCAGCGCGGCGCCGCCGACTCCGATCATCCATGCCAGGGGCGCGCTGAAGCCCGCAAGCAACCCCGCGGCGAGCGCGAGGACCGCGGCGCAGACGAGTGGCACA
>JANNOC010000310.1:0-1521 GCA_031398865.1 Gemmatimonadota bacterium
GAAGATCGAGCTCATCGCGAGCGAGAACTACACCAGCGCGGCGGTGCTGGAGGCGGTCGGCAGCGTGCTCACGAACAAGTACGCCGAGGGGTACCCCGCAAAGCGCTACTACGGCGGGTGCGAATGGGTCGACGTCGTCGAGTCGCTGGCCATCGAGCGCGCGAAGGAACTGTTCGGCGCGGAGCACGCCAACGTCCAGCCGCACGCCGGTGCGCAGGCGAACATGGCCGCCTACGCCGCCGTGCTGCAGCCCGGCGACACGGTCATGGGCCTTGCCCTCGATCAGGGTGGTCATCTGACGCACGGCTCACCGGTGAACTTCTCGGCGCAGCTCTACCGCTTCGTCGCGTATCACGTGCGCCGCGAGGACGAGCTCCTTGATTACGACGAGGTCGCGTCGCTCGCGCGCGAGCACCGCCCGAAAGCGATCGTGGCCGGTGCGACGGCGTACCCGCGATTCTTCGACTTCGCACGCCTGCGTGAGATCGCGGACGAGGTCGGGGCGCTGCTCATCACGGACATGGCCCACTTCGCCGGGCTCGTCGCGGCAGGAGAGCACCCGAATCCTGTCCCTCACTCCCACATCGTCACCACGACGACGCACAAGACGCTGCGCGGCCCGCGCGGCGGGATGATCCTCTCGAAGGCCGAGTTCGCTAAGGCCATCGACAAGGCGGTCTTCCCATACGCGCAGGGCGGTCCGCTCATGCATGTCATCGCGGGCAAGGCCGTCGCGCTGAAGGAGGCGGCGACGCCGGAGTTCAAGGTCTACGCGAAGCAGATCCGCGCGAACGCCAACACGCTCGCCGCGTCGCTCGCGGCCGACGGCCTCCGCGTAGTCTCCGGTGGCACGGACAACCACCTCATGCTCGTCGACGTGCGCCCGCTCGAGGTGACCGGCAAGCAGGCCGAGAAGGCGCTCGATGCGGTCGGCATCACCGTGAACAAGAACACCATCCCCTACGACCCGCAGAAGGCCGGTACCGCGTCCGGCATCCGCGTCGGAACGCCGGCGATCACCACGCGTGGGATGCGCGAGCCGGAGATGGAGCGCATCGGTGCCCTCATCGCGCGAACACTGCGAGCGACGGGCGACGAGTCGGCGCTCACGGACATCTCGGCGGAGGTCCTGGAGCTCACGTCCCGCTTCCCGGTCCCCGGCATCACGCCGGCGGCCGCCGGAGCACGGGGGTAGGCGGGGCCGCCGCGCTCTTCGTCTCCCCGCACCCGCTGGTCCGGGAGAAGCTCACGCGCCTGCGCGACGAGCGCACGCCGCCGAAGATCTTCCGCGAGCTCGTCGCCGAGATCGCGACGCTCGTGCTGTACGAGGCGACCGCGGATCTGCAGCTCGCCGAGCATGATGTGAGCACTCCGCTCGCCCCATTCAAAGGAGCAAGGCTCGCGGACGCGGTGGGGCTGGTGCCCGTCCTCCGGGCGGGCATCGGCATGGTGGAAGCGGCGCTCGAGCTCATCCCGGAGGCGCCGGTCTGGCACCTCGGCCTCTTCCGCGACGAGCGCACG
>JANNOC010000696.1:0-8202 GCA_031398865.1 Gemmatimonadota bacterium
GTCTGTCTTGCGGCGCTGGGCACCGCTCGCCTCACGGAAGCCACGCAGGAAGCCGAGGAGGCGGTGCGGCTGGCCCCCGACGAGGCCTTCCCGCATTACGCGCTGGCTCACGTCCTCACGGACCGTCGCGACTACCGCCGCGCAGAGGCCTCGCTGAGTGAGGCGATTCGCCTGGATCCGTACGACGCAAATTTCTTCGCGCTTCGCGCGCAGCTGGCGACGAATGACGAGAAATGGGCCGACGCGCTCGCCGCCGCGGACGAAGGACTCGCGATCGATCCCCTGCACACCGGCTGCACCAATCTCCGCGTGGTGGCGCTGCGCCAACTTGGCCGCGGCCACGAGGCGGCCACCGCGTTAGGCTCGGCGCTGGAGCGCGCGCCCGAAGATGCCGCGACGCATGCCAATCAGGGCTGGGGATATCTGCAGAGCGGCGATCAGAAGCAGGCACTGACGCACTTTCGCGAAGCGCTGCGGCTGGATCCCGACCTGGAGTGGGCACGGGCCGGCATCGTCGAAGCGCTCAAGGCGAGACACGCCCTGTACGGCATGATGCTGCGTTACTTCTTCCGGATGGGGCGGCTGGACGCTTCAGCACAGTGGAAGATTTCGATCGGTGGGATTCTCGGATACCAGGGATTGCGCAGCGCCGCGCATTCCAGTCCCGCGCTGGAGCCGGTGATCTATCCGGTGCTCGGTATGTATCTCGTCTTCGTGCTGCTCACCTGGATCGCGGATCCGCTGTTCAACGTCGTGCTACTCCTCGATCCTTTCGGGCGCCTGGCATTGTCGCGGGAGCAACGCATCGGCGCGTACTGGATGGGAGCGACAGTGGTCGCCGCTTTCGCGGCGGGTGCGGTGTGCCTCGTGACCGGCAGCCCGGTCGCCGCCGAGGTCGCTATCATGATGACGCTCATCACCTTGCCGCTTGGTGGAGCGCTGTCTTCCCACGCAGGGTGGCCGCGTCGCGTCATGGCCGGCATCACCGCGACGATCGCGGTCATTCCCGTTGTTCGCATCGCTTCGGCGCTCTGGATGTCACCGGTCGAGCGCGCGACGTCGGCGTTCGAAAGACTGTTCTGGGGCGCGGTGCTGCTCACCGTGCTCGCGAGCTGGATCGGGAAACTGCTGACGCGCGTGGTTCCCAAGCTGTAGGTAAACACTAGGTGTGTGGACTGTGTTGGAGAAATCGTAGCGCTCGTGCATCAGGGCTACCCACCGCGACCGAATGGGCGTAGGTTATCGCCGCGTCGGACCGCGATCGGCGTGAGAGCAGTATGACAACACGTCCCTGGGTGACCGCATGGAGCTGAAGCCTCTGCTGCGCACAGTGCGGCTGATGGCATCGCTGGCATGGTGTGCTCCCATCTGGGCGGTGGACGCTCAGGGAAGCGCGCGTCATTCCGCGGCCCCGCGAACGGTGGAAGTGACGCTCACCGCCGCGCCCACCCGGATCACGATGCTGCCCGGTGTCGCTACCGACGTTCTTGCCTACAACGGACGCGTCCCCGGCCCGGTGCTCGAAGTGCGCGAAGGCGACCGGCTGATCGTCCACTTTCGGAACGAGCTGTCCGAGCCGACCACGGTGCATTGGCATGGCCTGCACATCCCCTTCCTCCAGGATGGCAGCCCATTCCATCCTGTCGCACCCGGCCAGACGCACGACTACGACTTCACCGTCAAGGTCGGCTCCGCAGGAACGTACTGGTATCACCCGCACCCCGATCATCGCACCGGCTATCAGGTCGCGAAGGGACTCTACGGGGCGATCATTGTCCGGGCCGTCGATGATCCGCTGCCAGCCTCGATGCCCGAGAAGCTGCTGATCCTCTCCGACAATCGCTTTCGTCCTGACGGCTCGATCGACTTGCCCGATCCGCACGGCGCGCAAGGGCACACCGACCGGGAGAACGGACGCGAGGGCAACGTCTTCTTCGTCAACGGACAGGTCATGCCGACGCTCACCATCCGCAGCGGGGAAGTACAACGCTGGCGGATCGTCAACGCCTCGGCTGCCCGTGTCTACCGCCTGGCAATCCCAGGACACGCGTTCCTGCACGTGGGGAATGACGGCGGACTGTTCGAGCGTCCGGTAGAAGTGAAGGAGATCCTCGTGGCCAACGGGGAGCGCGTGGAACTGCTCGTGCGCGGCACTGGCGCGGCTGGAGAGCGGAGCGTCTTGCAGACGCTGCCCTATGACCGCTACATCCCGCAGACCAAACCCACCGATTGGAACGTGCCGCGGGACCTGCTGACGCTGCAGTACACGCAGGAGCCTCCGGTGGCGCCTGTCGTGCTGCCCGCCATCCTGCGACCAATCCCTGCTCTCGACACGGCAGACGCCACAGCGAGGCGCCTCATGGTGCTGACGCAGGGTCTGATCAACGGCAGAGCCATGGACATGCGACGCGTGGATGTGAGCTCCTCGTTAGGCGCGACGGAGATCTGGGAGATCGAGAACCTGGTGGGAATGGATCACCCGTTCCATTTACATGGTTTCCAGTTCCAGGTGCTGGACCGAAACGGAGTGCCGGAGCCATACCGGAGCTGGAAGGACATGGTGAACGTGCCCAAGCACGAATCGGCGCGTTTCATCGTGCGCTACGACGACTATGCGGGGAAGTGGATGTTCCACTGCCACATCCTGGACCATGAAGATCACGGGATGATGGGCGTTCTCGAAGTCAAATAGCCAGGAGGGAAACGTGATGCGATGGTCGAGCAACTCGTTCCGGTTTCTCGGATTGTTTCTACCCATCCTCGTGATCGCCGCATGCATGACGCGGCCCTCGGGTGTGTCCGCTCGCGACGCCACGCCAGCAGGTCAGAGTAAACAGGAGCAGGTACTCCTGGGACGAGTTGTGACCGTCGCCAGTGCCTGCGGCGGCTGCCACGGTGGCGGCGGGAATCCCGCGGCGAACGGGTGGCTCGCTGGGATGCAGAGCCCGGATCAGGAGTTCACGATCGGATCCTTCAAGACTCGGCCAAGAAACCTGACACCGGACAACGCCACGGGGCTCGGCCGCTTCACCGAGCGTCAGATCTTCAACTCGCTGCGATTTGGGCTGCGACCGGGCGAAACGCCGGATGTGGAAATCACGTCCACCACGCCCGGTCAGGGGAACTTTCCCTTGAATCCGAAGTATCTCGCTCCGCCGATGCCCTGGCCGGAATGGCGCCATAAGTCTGACCAGGAACTCTGGGCCATCGCCGCCTATCTCAAGCATGGCGTCAAACCGGTGAGCAACCGGGTGGCCGACAGTGAAGGACCGCCCGATTTCTGGGTCAGCGCGTATACCGTCGAGAAGATCGGTCCCTATCCGATGCCGGCCTTCCCGACAGCCAACGAGAAGCTCCCGGAGTAGCGGGGTTGGGAAATCTCTGACGCGCGTCGCTCCAAACTGGTGAGTCCAACGCGCGGTCTGGAGGAGGCGTTACTTCAGCGCGGCCAGCGCCTCCTTCAGATCGCTGCGCTTCGGGTCCACCTTGAGTCCCGCGCTGAACGACGCGCGCGCCGCATCGCGCTCACCGCGCTTGGCCTGGATTGTCCCGAGCCGCAGATAGGCCGACGCGACGGACGAGCTGCCTTCCCTGGGCGGGAGCGCGACGAACCGTCGTAAGGCAGCTTCCGCCCGCTCCATGCGCTGGCCGGACAGTGCGCCAAGGCGCCCGATGAAGTACAGCGCGTTGGTCTCGTCGGGACGGCGTGACAGGAGAGATTCGTACAGATCGAAGGACTTGTCCCACTGCTTGGCGCGCTGGAAGCTCCCGGCGAGCACGTAATAGGCGGGCGCGCTGTCCGGATACTGCGCGAGTGCCGCCTGCAACTCGCGCTCCGCTGTCTCGGAATCCTTCTTCGCCTCGGCGATCGCCGCCGCGGCGATGCGACCCTGATACGGGTTGAGCTTTGCGATCGCCTTCGCTTGCGCCTGCGCGTTGTCCTTGCTTCCGCCCATGAACCCCGGCGCGACGAGGTAATAGCGCGTGAGCGCCAGTCGCGCTTCGACACTCGACGGGTCGTAGCGCACCGCATCCTCGAATGCGCGCTGCACCTTCTTCGCCAGCATCGCCTGCTTGAACTTCCCCGCGCGCAGCGCCTGAGCGCCGTACGCCTGGCCGAGCCAGAGATGATAGCTCGCGTTGCGACGATCGGTCACGTGGGCGCGCTCCAACCACTTCACCGCTTCCTCGGCGTTCTCCTCAGCCAGCGCGATGCGGCCCAGATGAAATGCCGCGACGCCGTTCGCGGGATTCGCCCGAGCGGCCGCGGTGAGCTGTACGCGCGCGTCCGCATACCGTTGCTCACGAAACAGTCGCACGCCGGCGTCCAACTCGGTCTCGCCCTGTGCGAACGCGTCGCTCACGGCACCCAGCGTCAGCGCCAAGGCCAACATGATCTCGCGCCGCCAACTGCTCGCCCATCGCTGCATCGCCAGTCCTTCTCGAAAGACACAACTCAGTGGACCCTTGCCCGATACCCCGTAGCGCCAATCGCGTGCCGCTCGAACACCGCAACAATCGGGTTGCCGCCCGATGGGGCAGGTACGCTAGCTTACCCGAACGCTCATGTCCTCCACGCCCGTTGCCGATCGACCTCCCTCCGCGGCGTCGTCCCTGTCCGGACCTCCCCGCATGCGCGACGCTCACGCGCGAGCGAAGCTCGTCACGGCCTTCGCTGCCGTGTACGTCATCTGGGGCTCGACGTACCTCGCCATCCGCCACGCGATTGATACCATCCCGCCCTTTCTCATGGCGGGCACGCGCATGGCGCTCGCGGGAATCGTGCTGTACGCCTGGTCGCGCTGGAAGGGCGCTGGCTCACCGTCGCGCATCGAATGGCGTGCGGCGACTATTGCTGGCGGCCTGCTGCTGCTCGGTGGCAACGGCGCGGTCGTGTGGGCACAGCAGCGCGTCCCGAGCGGTGTTACCGCGCTGCTGGTTGCGTCCATGCCGTTCTGGATGGTGCTGATCGACGCGGTTCGTCCGGGAGGGAGTCGGCCACAGCGCAGCACCGTCGGCGGACTGGTGTTGGGACTCGCCGGAATCGTCTTACTCGTCGGTCCCCGACTCGCCGGCCACGATCATATCAGTCTCGTCGGTGCCGGCGTTCTCATGTTCGGCTCCGCGTCATGGGCCGCTGGCTCACTGTACTCTCGTGAGGCGCCGCTGCCCACGTCGCGGTTGCTCTCGACGGGAATGCAGATGCTCACCGGTGGCGTGCTGCTCATGCTGGTCGCTCTCGCGACGGGGGAGCCGGGGAGGTTCGACATCGCCGGTGTGTCCCTGGATTCGGCCGTCGCCTACGTCTATCTCGTGGTCTTCGGCTCGCTCGTCGGCTTCACCGCGTTCGTGTGGCTTCTCGGGAACGTCGCGCCGGCACGGGTCGCCACCTACGCCTACGTGAACCCCGTTGTCGCGGTGTTTCTGGGCTGGGCGATTGACCGCGAGCCCATCACGCCGCGCATCGCGCTGGCCGCGGCGGTGATCGTCGCGGCCGTGGCGGTCATCGTCACGACTATGACGAAGAAAGAACCGGTGCTTTGAGTCGAGCACCGGTGGAGGTGTAGGGGAACGACGAGTTGTCAGTCGTCAGTTTTCAGTTTTCAGTTTTCAGTAATCCGTCGCGGGTGAATCGCCACTGACAACCACTGACAACCGAAAACTGAAAACTACTGAACACTGACCAACTGAAAACTCTCTTCTCCCCGTACCGGCCCCCACCGCCAATTCCCCTCAGCGCCCTGGCGCCACCCCCGCGAGCTCATCTCGCAACTTGACGTAGCTCTCGTATCGCGCCGCGCTCAGCACTCCCGTACCAATGGCGTTGCGTATCGCGCAGTCTGGCTCCGAACGGTGCGCACAATCGGCGAAGCGACAGTGCCCGATGAGCTCCGCCATCTCCGGAAAGCAGCGGTCCAGCGCTTCCGGCGGAAGCCCCCACATCCCGATCTCGCGCAGTCCTGGCGTATCCACCACGTATCCGCCATCCGGAAGCGGGTGCATGAGCGCGCCCACGGTCGTGTGACGCCCCTTGTTCACGCTCTCACTCACCTCGCCGACGCGCAGATTCAACCCGGGATACATGGCGTTCAGCAGCGATGACTTCCCGACTCCGGACGGACCAGTGAGCGCCGAGCTCCGGGCCAGCAACACGTCGTGCAGCTCGGAGAGTCCCGCGCCGGTCTTGACGCTGGTGCAATGCAGTGCATAGCCCGCCCGTTCGTAGTCGGCGAAACGCCGCCGTACGTCGTCCTCGCCAACCAGGTCCACCTTGTTGATAACGATGCGCGCGAGCAGGTCGTTTCCTTCGGCGATCACGAGGAAGCGATCCAGCATGCGCGGGTGAGGATCCGGCTTCGCCGCCGCGAAAACGATCACCACCTGGTCCACATTCGCGGCGACGATGCGCTCGCCGTGACCGCCGCCGGGCGCGCGGCGGGCGAGCTGCGAGCGCCGCGGGAGTATCTCGGCGATCGCCCAGGATTCCCCGCGCTGCCCCGGCTCGATCACGACTTCATCGCCAACCGCGAGCTTGAGGCCGCTGCCTCCGTCAGTCGTGTCCCGCCGTCGTGTGCCATCGCTCCGTAGACCGGCGTCGCTCTTCTTGAGCCGCCCGCGAAGCGATGCCTCACGAGTGACGCCCGCCTCGTTGCGAACCCGCCAGCTTCCGCCGGTCCCACCCAGCACGACGCCCCGCTCGCTTCCGCCCGCCGTGGGATCGGCGTCGCTCACGCGTCCTCCGCGTCATCACGCATGGCATCCCACCAGCGCCGGCTCGAACGGGATCGCCCGTTGATCAGCGCATCGAGCGCGCTCTTCACGTCGCTGAGAGCGTGCGCACCAAGACGCGTGCGAGCTTCTTCCGCGGTGAGACCATGTGCGAGAAACTCGGTCTCCAGGTGGCCTTCGATGCCCTGGGAGCCGAAGCGACGCCAGCGCAGGAAGAGGAAGTACGCACCGTACGGGCGATCCGGCTCGGTCGTGCGGTCGGTGCAGATCTCGACCGAGTAGGACATCCCGTCGGCACCGTCGAACGCCGCGGGGCGATCGTGCACAGCCATGTATCCGCCGATCGTGTTCGCGTCGCCTTTCGAGTGGTCCGCTGGGACATGCCGTCCGGGGGACACGCTAGCGCCGCCTGCTGACCATCTCGCGAAGCACATTCCCGGTCAGGAACGCGACATTGGCCGGACGTTCCGCGAGCCGGCGCATGAGATACGGATACCACTGCGTACCGAAGGGGATGTACACGCGCATGCGGTGTCCGTCCCGCACGAGCTGGTCCTGCAGATCGCGGCGGACACCGTACAGCATCTGGAACTCGTACCGGTCGAGCGAGATGGCGCGCTCCGACGCGAAACGCTTCGCCTCGGCGATGATGGACTCGTCGTGCGTCGCGATGCCGGGATAGTTGCCATGCTCCATCAGCGCGCGCATGCTGCGCACGTAGTTCTCATCCACGTCCGCCTTGTCCGGGTAGGCGATCGCGGCCGGCTCCTTGTAGGCGCCCTTGCAGATGCGCACCCGGCAGCGCGCTGTGTTGGCCGCGCCGACGTCCCCGTACGTGCGACGCAGCGCGCTCTGCAACACGATGCCGACGTTCTGCGCGAACGACGGATACAAACGGTCATAGAACATGGACAGCGTGCGATCCGTGTACTCGCTGCCCTCCATGTCCAGCCGGACGAACGAACGGTAGTCGCGCGCTCGACCGAGGATGTCGTGCATGTTGGCGACGCACAGATCCTCGGAGATGTCGAGCCCCATCTGCGTCAGCTTCACGGAGACGTTTGCGTTCAGCTTTCGCTCGTGGATCTTATCCAGCATCGTGAGATACTGGCGCGCGGCGTCCCGTGCTTCGCGGTCGTTGTGCACACTCTCGCCCAGCAGGTCGAGCGAGGCGCTGATCCCCTTTGCGTTGAGCAGCCGCGTGGCGGCCAGCGCTTCTTCGAGCGTCTCGCCAGCGACAAAGCGTGCCGCGAAGCCCTTCGCGAAGCGATTGCGGCGGACGAAGCGAAAGATCTGCTGCTGTTCGGAGAGATAGAGAAAGGTCCTACGAAGCATGCGTCCTCGAATACGACACGACGTCACCCAGCGGCGCTGACGCGCCGTGAAGGCAGAAATATAGATGCACCGCCGCGGAGCAGACAGCAGCGCGCGGTGGAGCAGCGCTCACGGTACCAGCGCGCGGCGTGCGATGGC
>JANNOC010000727.1:0-2651 GCA_031398865.1 Gemmatimonadota bacterium
CACACTCTCGATGCCCAGAAGTGAACGAACTTCTCGACCGTCTTCAGGCCGCGATGGGCGACGCCTTCCGCATCGAGCGCGAGCTCGAGGGCGGCGGCATGAGCCGCCTCTTCATCGCCATCGAAGCCTCGCTCAACAGGCGCGTCGTGGTGAAGCTCCTCCCGCCGGAGTTCGCCAGTGAGGTGAGCGCAGCGCGCTTCAAGCAGGAAGTCGAGATGGCCGCCCGGCTTCAACATCCGCACATCCTGCCTGTGCTCGCGGCGGGAGCGCGTGACGGGCTGCTCTACTACGTCATGCCGTTCGTGGACGGCGAGTCGCTGCGGCACCGCATGCGCACCGAGGGACAGCTCCCGGTGGCCGACGGACTGCGCATCCTGTTCGAGATCGCCGATGCGCTCGCAATGGCGCACGGTGCCGGGATCGTGCATCGCGACATCAAGCCCGAGAACATCCTGCTCGAGGGGAAGCACGCGGTGCTGGCCGACTTCGGGATCGCGCGCGCAATCGTGCAGTCGCGCACGGGGCCCAGTCTCACGTCCACCGGCACGTCGGTTGGGACGCCGGGGTACATGTCCCCCGAGCAGCTCGCGGGCGTGGAGGTCGGCGCAAGCACGGACGTCTATGCGCTGGCGGTGGTGGGCTACGAGATGCTGGCGGGGAAGCCGCCGTTCTCGGGGGGAAGCGCGCAAGCACTCCTTACCGCGCATCTGACGGCGACGCCGGTGCCGCTGCACGAGCTGCGCCCCGATGTTCCCAGGCGGGTGAGCGCGGCGCTGGCGCGGGCACTCGCGAAGAATCCGGCCGAGCGGTTCACGTCGGCGTCGGCATTCGCGGAGGCGATCGATCCGGCCGAGTCGCGTGCGTCACGCGCGACGGCGCGGCCTCGCATGAACCCGCGCGCGATGATACGGGTAACGGCGGCACTGCTGATCGTCGTTGCGGTGGTGGCGACCGTCTTGCTCTGGCGCCGCGGTCGGGTGAGTGACGACACGGCGAGTCGCGTCGCGGTGCTCGCCGACTCGGGACGCACGGACGAGATCGCGGAGCTTCTCCAGGGCTCGTCACTGAGCGACGCCCGGCTCCAGCGCAGCGCGGCAAAGTTCATCGGGCAGGCGCAGGTGACGTTCGCGCGACCGAGCACTGAGGTGACGCTCACCCGCGCGACACCGTTCACCGGATTCGGAACACGCGCTCCGGCGTGGCGCGGCACGGGCGACAAAAAGCCGATGCCGCTCGTGGCGGGCGAGTACGTGTTGCGTCTGCCGGTGAGCAGCTCCGACACGCTCGTCACGCTGTTGACGGTGCGACCGGGTGCAACCGTCACGCGCGCGGTCGAGGTCCCGCCGAGCGACAGTGCGAGTGCGTTCATGCGCGTGGTGACGGCTGGGCGCTCACCGACGGGAGACACGGTGGCGGCGTTCCTCATGGACCGCTCGGAAGTGTCGAACTCCGACTTCCAGCGCTTCATCGCCGCAGGAGGCTACCGCAACGAGTCGCTCTGGCCGGCCACCATGACGGTAGGAGGCGCAGAGTTGTCGCGCACGCAGGCACTGGCGCGTTTCGCGGATCGCAGCGGGCTGCCTGGCCCGCGCTTCTGGACATCGGGACGATTCGCGGACGGACAGGCGGACCACCCTGTGGTGGGAATCAGCTGGTACGAAGCGGCGGCCTACGCGGCATGGTCGGGCAAAACGCTGCCCACAAGCGCCCAGTGGTGGCGCGCCGCACTCGGCGACGACGGCTCGATCTACCCGTGGGGGCGCGACGGTGCGAGCGTTGACGTGCGCGCCAATCTCGACGGCACCAGCACCAAGGGGCGCGGCACGATGCCACTCGGCGTCAGTCCATTCGGTGCTGAGCACATGGCGGGCAATGCGCGGGAGTGGCTGGCCGATTCGACATCCGGCAAGGTGAAGCGTATTGTTGTCGGGGGGTCCTGGCATGACCCTTCATATATGTTCGAGCGGTCCCACGCCGAGTCTTTCAGCCCGGGGTTCTCCAATGATGCGATCGGATTCCGACTCGCCCGCCCAATGCCGCACCGCTGAGCGCGCGACGAGAGCCGGCCTCACGAGCATCATGAGCCGCGCGTCTATCCTGCTGTGCGCCGCCGCCATGACGATCGGCGCGCAGGAGCCCCAGCCGAAGCTGGGCCCGCTGGTGGACCAGTGGACGAAGAAGCCGGTGGACGACCGGATCTACAGGTCCTTCCTCCCCTTCTTCGGGTACGACCACCGGCTGCCGTTCGCCATCCAGGTCAAGTCGGTGACGGACACGGGTGGACTTCGCCGCGAGCGGCTGTCATTCGCGTCAACGTCGGGGGTGCGGGTGACCGCGTATTTCGTGCAACAGCCCTCCGCGACGACCTCGCCGAAGCCGGCGATCATCTTCCTGCACGGGGGCTCGCGGCTGGGCAAGGATACGCCCCGCTACCTCGATTTCACCGATTACTTCGCTCGCGCTGGCTACCGCGTGTTCTCGATCGACATGCCGTACTTCGGCGAGCGCGCGACGGACCTGATGACGAGCTTCACCGAGGAGGAGAAGCACGCGAAACTGTACAACCAGCCGCCGACGTATCTCGCGTGGGTGACGCAACTGGTGAAGGACGTCGGTCGCTCGTACGACCTGCTGGTGTCGCAGCGACAGAC
>JANNOC010000320.1:0-11532 GCA_031398865.1 Gemmatimonadota bacterium
GTCGTGTCGACACGCGCCCGGCGACTCCGGCCGTACTTCCTTCGGCGGGTCCCGTCTTCGTGATGACATTGATGATTCCGCCGAGGGCGTCGCTGCCGAGCACCGATCCGACCCCGCGCACAATCTCGACGCGTTCGACCGCCTCGAGATCAGTGGTGCTCAGATACTGATTCGGACCGAAGCGAAAGGTGGCGTTGTTCAGCCGCACTCCGTTGACGAGAATGAGAATCTGCTTGCCGATCAGGCCGCGCATGAATTGGCGCGCCGTGACCATAGGCGGTCTGCTGCGCGAACACGCCGACCTCTTCCATCAGCGCCTCGGGCAGGGTCCTGGCGCCTCTGCGTCGGAGCTCCGATCCGCTCACAACACTGACGGCTCGCGCTGTCTGGAAGACAGATTCGGGAAGCCGGTCAACGGAGTAAATGAGCGCATCCGGCTCGAGGCCGACGCGAAGCGACGAGTCTGTGTTTGTCAGCGTTCCGACGTTGGCCACGCTATCGCGCGGCGACTGCCGGCTGACGGAGCTGGTCTGCGCCGGGCAGGGCGGAGCGAACAGAAACGTGGCAGCGGCCAGCGAGCCGCCGACGAGTGCATCGCGGCGGCGCGAGCGGAAAAAAAGAACAGGCATGTGGTCTCGTCAGAGGAACAGTGACGGAGCGCACATGCCTGTGACATCAGGGCCGGGCCTGAGCGGCCAAGCCGGATTTCACCTTCGGCAACCGGACGATCTCCCGCGGGACATTCCAGGCTTTGCGGCCCCGCCTCGCGGCGGGTGTGCCATGATCGGGCGAACGGACTACTGAAGGTGAACTCGGTCAACTGGTGACGAGCATCACTCTCGTACAGTGACTACCGGGCGAAGCTTCCGTCACGGGGTCGTCCTTCCGTCGTCCGTCCCGCGGCTCAGTCGTCCCGCTCTTCGGGCTGGCGCATCCGAACGACCATCCGCGTCCCATGTCCCGCCACGAGCGTTACCGTCACCTGATGAGGACCGGGTGGGAGGGAGAGGGGGATTCGGTCACGGTCGCCGACGAGCTGACCGTCGACGCGGACCGTGGAACTGGGAACCGCTGTCAGTGCGCGCCAGTCGTGCGGCCTTCCGTTCACCGCGACCTCCACCACATAACGCAGACTGTCGGTCGCGCCTTCGGGGAAGACGAGTCGCACTTCCGCCATCGCGCCGGGCCGCGTGATTTGTCCCGACACAGGCACCCCAAGGGGTGCCACCCACCAGCGCTGCAGGTTGCCGTCTCGCTCCAGGAAGATCGGGTCGGAGCCGGCGAGCTGCACCGTCTCCCAGTCGATACTTGCAGGGCCGACACGGTTACTGGCAAGCCAGCCGACGAATGCGAGGGCGATGGCGACCATGAGCACCGCAGCCCAGCGCGTGCGTTTCCAGTACACCTGCTTTCGCCAGCGTCCGCGCCAGATCGCCGGCCACACTTCGCGGCGCGCGACGTCAAGGTCGTAGGGGAAGTCGATCTCGGTCCACGCCTTGCCGGCGACGTTGGTGCCGTAGAGCGACACCTCGCTGCACACGGAGCGTGTCGCCTCGATCACCCACGCGCTGATCTGACCGTCGCGGATGAGTTGGTCCGTCGTCTTGAGCATCGCGTGCGCGCCAGCCTCATCGAACTTGAGCATGCCCAGGCTTTCGCCACGGGCGGAGCTGGGCGGAAGGTCCTTCCCCAGATCCACCACTCGGCGCTGCCTGATCGCGACTTTCGTCTGCTCGCGTCCCCGCGACGATGTGGAATCGTAGGCCAGTACGTTGCCCGGCTCCTCCAGCACCTGATCGAGGATCTGCGGATCGAAGAACAGGTCGCAGTTCAGCAGCACGAATGGTCCCTGGATCCATTCGCGGGCCAGCCACAGCGAGTACAGGCTGTTCGTCTCGGTGAAGCGCTCGTTGAGGATGGTCTGTGCCCGGTCGCCGATCGCTGCTTGTACCTCGTCCGCCTGGTGCCCGACGATCACGACCACCGGGCCCACTCCGTGGTCCGCCAGTGCCTCGAGTTGATGGAGGATGAGCGGGCGCCCGCCAATTTCCACGAGTGCCTTCGGTTTCCCTCCCGTCATGGCCTTCAGGCGGCTACCGACGCCGGCGGCCAGAATCACGGCTTGCATTGACGATACCCTTGGTCAGGCCGGCGTCGCGGCGCCGTGAAGGCCGGCGAGCCAGGCGGTGTAGTCGAATGGAGAACCACTGAACACGGCTTTCCCCTGATGCAGCGCGAGGACCCAGTCCAGGCGTGGAATGAGCTCGCGATCGTGCGTCACCCACAGCGTCGTATGCCCGCGGGTCGTTTCGAGAAGCACGGACGTCAGTTCCTGAGCGGTGGCGTGATCGAGCCCGGTCGTGGGCTCGTCGAGGAGCCAGATACGCCCGTCGCGGAGCAGTGCGCGGGCGAGTGCAATGCGCTGACGCTCGCCGCCGGAGAAGAGATCTCCTCCGCGCCTAACGATGGTGGCGTAGCCCTCGGGCAGTTGCTCGATGAAGTCACCCGCACACGCCGCGTGCGCGGCGGCCGCGATGGCGTCGGCGCTCGCGTCCGGAATGCCGAGCGCGATGTTGTCCTGCACACTGAGACCCGTGAGGACACTGTCCTGGAAGACGACGCTCACCTGGCTGCGCAGCGACTCGAGTCCGTACTCGCGCAGATCGCGGCCGTCGAGCAGGACGCGGCCGCGGTCCGGATCGGCCAGGCGCAGCACGAGCGAGAGCAGCGTTGATTTCCCCGCGCCATTGGTGCCGACGACGCCGATGCGCTGCCCCGCGGGGAGAACACAGGTCACGCCGCCCAGCGTCCATTTCCTGCCGCTGCGCCGGCGCTTCGGCGTCTTGATCGCCACGTCCTCGAAGTGCAGCTCGCCGCTTACGGCCGCTGCATCGACGGCGTCTGGCGAATCGGCAATGCTGCTTGTGCGGCGCGCGAGGCGTTCGAGCCGCTCCGCACAGGCATAGGTTCGGCCGAGGCGCGCCGTCTGGAAGGCGAAATCCGCGAACGGGGCCCGGAGCGAGATTGCGTAGGTAAAGAACAGCACGAGGTCGCCCGGCGTGAGACGCCCGGCCATGACCGAATGCGTGCCGAGCCAGAGCGCGAGCGCGATACTGACCGCCAGCACCACTTCGACACGGAGCGAGAGCCCCGCGGCGAGCCGGCGAACCTTTTGCTCCTGCCGGAGGCTGCGTTCGTTCCGGACCGCGAAGCGCCGCTGCACCGCGCTGGCCGCGATCCCGAATGCCTGGATCTCACGAATGGCCATCAGTTCGGTGCCGACGGCGGCGGCGAGGCTCCCTTCCTTGAGACGCTGCTTTTTCGCCGCCGACGCGATGCGGCGTCCGCGCCACCGCATCGTGAGCAGCGCGAGGCTACCGCCCGCGGCAAGCACGAAGGCAAGCGCCGCCTCGATCCAGAGGAGCACGAAGAAGGTCAACACGAACAGCGCGAGCGTCTGGAAGATGCGGATGAGCAGCCCATTCACCCCGCGCCGCAGACGCGAGGTGTCGTACACTACACGCGTGAGCAGCTCGCCGACCTCATGCGACTCGTGAAACGCCAGCGGCTGGCGGAGGATGTGCTCGAACAGCGCCGCGCGAAAACGAAACAGCACGCGATTACCCAGGCCGTTGAGGAGCATCACCTGCGCATACTCGGCGAACGCCCCGACGATTGCGATGACCACGAACAGCCCGCTGAGGATCGCGATGCCGCGCGTTGGTGCGACCGCTACCCACTGCACCACCTGACCGCTGTCGGCGCCGCTGCCCACATAATCGAGCATCCACTTGAGGGGCCACGGCCGCAGCACGTGCAGCGCGATCGCGAGGATGCCGAGGAGCGACCCTCCAGCGAGCGCGTAACCTTCGCCGGCGGCATGCGGGCGCAGCAGCGCGCCGATGCGAGCGAGGGACATCGGCGAGGCAGTCGCCATTCAGACCACGTCCGGAGCCGCGAGCCGCCGCTCGATCCAGCTCATGGCGGCATCGGTCGCGTGGCCAGGATTGAAAAAGAGATCGCGCGCCATCGCTTGCCGTGTCCGGCTCTCGCGCCGCGGGTGCGCCAGTGACCATGCCACAGCCTCGACGGTCTCGTCGGGCCATCGCGTGACCAGTCCCCCCTTCCGACCCCAGGTATCGAGATCCAGTGCGACGCCCTTCTTCTGCATCGCCGCCAGCAGTTGCGGGACGTCGATGTACACGATCGGACGGTCGAGCAGTGAGTACTCGTTGGACACCGACGACGCATCGGTGATAAGCAGATCGGCAACGAACAGATACGGTACGACGTCGAGCCCCGTCGCGAGCTTCGTGTGCCGGTCGAGCAACGGGCGGAGACGCACGGGCCAGTTCGTCACACGATCACGGGGATGGTCATGCAGCTTGATCAGGATGTCGTACGCGCCTGTGGCTCGCAGCCGTTCCAGCACCGCTTCTCCCGTGTACTCCAGCGAATTGTCCTTCTGGCCGGTCGGGGCGTACAGTACGACCGGCCGTCGGCCGGAAAAGCCAAGCTGTCGAAGGATGGTTCTTCGATCCAGCGCTCCGTTCAGGAGACCGTCCAACTTGGGGAAGCCGACGTCCAGGAGACGCGGATCCGTGTCGCGCAGCAGCTGCTTCTCCGTGAACAGGCGGCGCATGTAGGGACCCGTGAGAAACAGCCGGTCGTACACGAGCACGTCGCGCCGCACGGCCATGTTCCGGAAGGAGACGCCATGAAAGAGCTGGATACGCTCCTTTTCTTCCCGCGGGAAATAGCCCGACACGTGGGCACAGAAGACGAGGTCGAACGCCTGCGCGCGAATGGCGTCGAGCTCGACTACCCGATCGCGCGTCCCTCGGAAGGGTGCGTACAACTGCGCCGCGGTCAGGGCAGGGCCGTCGATGGAGGCCTCGCGTCCGCCGGAGAGCACGAGCTCCACGCCTTTCACGCGACGCAGCCGCTCGTAGAGTGGCCGGAAGCAGACGAAATGCACCGGGGCGTACCCCGCGAAGAGCACCCGTCGTGGCCGCGCCGCACTTCGTTTCACCGGAGCACTACGTACAGGCTGCAGCTGCCGGCGCCCGCAGTCGTCTCCTTGCTCATGACGACCGTGACCTTCTGCTTCCATTGAGTGCGCTTGCCCGAGATCCGGCATTTCGCGCCCCCGGCAGGTGTGACCCAGGCTGCGTATGCCGCCTTCTTCGTCCGGGTGCAGCGGCCTGCGCTGGTATCCGCCTCGACGCACGCGCGCACTGTGCGTCCCGCGGGCAGCCGCACGCTGCATCGGCGTGAGTGGTCCGCTGACGCGAGCACGCGGCATTGCAACGTGTCCGCCGCGGCGGCCCGGTCTGGCGGCGACGGCGCCAGCACCAGCAGCATGGAAAGTATCGTGGTCATCGACATGATGGTCTCCTGGTCATTGAGTGTGTCAGCGTCCGAAAAGCAGCCCGATGCGCGCCTGGTATCTGCTGTAGTCGTCCACCTCCTCCGCGCCGCCGGCGTCGCTCTCACGATTGAGCTGTTGCGTGGACCACCCTCCGCCCATGCGCAGGCGAATAGAGCGTGACAGGCGCAGGGTCAGATCCGCCGCGACTTGATCGCGGGTGTCCCGCCGACCGCGGTTCGACACGTCCAACGGTTCGTCCGAGCTGAAACGGCGCCTGCGGTGATCGTAGCCCGTGGTCAGGTCGAGCCGTGGGCTGATCTCGATAACCAGCGCACCGCCCACTGTCTGTTCCGTTCGCGAGCGGTCGACGAGCGAACTCACACGAACGCCGAGATCAGTGCTGGTGCCATTCCCGTTGAAATCGCGCGCGAAATCCGCCTCATCGATGATGAGAATCTGCGCGGTCGGGGTGGCATCCAGCGCCCCGAAATCGTACGAGGCATCCACCCGAACGCGGCGATTGAGATCGAGACGCAAAATCGCATCCGCGGTTGGGCCGGCCAGATCGCGCGCCTCATGCGGCGTGTCGTACACTCGATCGTAGTACCCCCCACCGAACTGCAGCGAAGCGCCAAACGGGTGCTGCCGGGTTGATTTCGACAGGCGGAACCGATAGTCGCCCCCGAAGGCAGTCTCGCGATACTCGCCGCGCTCGTATACACGCTCCGCGTCGGTGATCGTCCCGCTACCATCCTGATCGACGGCATCCACGAGATAATTCTTGGAAAAATAGCTCGGTGTCATCCGCGCCCGGAGCCGCACCCGGCCGCCGCGCGCAACGTTCTGCTCGAGTGACAGTCGGGCCGTGGCATGGCTGCGCTCGGAACTCCGCGTATAAAAGGCGTATGTCAGCTCCGGCGTGAACGTGAGGGTCCTCCCAAGCAGACCATTGCCCTTGATATCCAGGCCAGCCGTGAGCGTGGCGATGACGTCGGAAGAGCTCTCCATGTTTGCGTATCGCCCGCTCGCCGTCTCGCCCGCGCTCGGCGACTGCACATTGTCCTTTCGTGATGTCGGAAGGAGAAAGACATTGTCATCGTACTCGGCGCCGACCGCAATAGCGGGCCTGGTACGCCAGCCTTTCTCCTCCCGTCCGGCCGAGTCCGTGGAGGATTGCGCGTGCGCGACGGCCGAGCCGCCCATCACCACGGCAAGCGCGACGCAGGCGGTGCGTGTCATCGTCAGGGATATCATCGTAATAGGGCCTAGGAAAAAGGGATGCGGCCGGCGCCCGCAAATCGGGCGTCGTCGACATTCTCTGGGGAGCTACCAGGGCACTCCCCAAGCCACTGGAACGGCATGAGTGCGACTACTGTATCTGTATGTCACGCAACACGTACTGGTGTTACGCACCAGGAGCCGCCGGGCATGACTGAGTCATTGCGATGCACAGTTGCATCGAAATGGGTCGGCGAGCAGAGTGTGCATCCTCGTGCAGTGACTAGCAGGTACACGTTCCGTCACGGTGTCGCCGGCATCGCGAGCGGGCCACCGCGCACCGGCGCTTGACATGTCCGACACCGACGGTGGAAACTCGGATGACCGGGCTCCGCGTCCTCTGACACAGAAGGGATCCATGCGCCTTCCGCGTGGGCTGTTGCTGGCATGCCTCTCCCTGCTACTCGCGTCGTGCGCCACCGGTCGGCCGGGCGCTGGGGCTGAGCCGCGAGCCGCCGACTTCGACATCCTGATCCGCAACGGCCGCATCCTGGACGGAACGGGCTCGCCGTGGTACCAGGGCGACGTCGCCGTGAGCGGCGGCCGCATCGCGGCGGTGGGAAGGCTGACCGGCGCGACTGCCCGCGACACGATCGACGCCGCGGGTCTGATCGTGTCCCCCGGGTGGATCGACGTGCTTGGTCACTCGGAGTACGCGTTGCTGCGTGATGGAAGCGCGCTGTCCAAGATCACGCAGGGCATCACCAGTGAGATCACCGGTGAAGTCACGAGTGTCGTGCCGGTGAACGAGCGAACACTCCGGGAGCTCGGCTTTGCGCGCGACAATGTCGTCGACTGGACGGATCTGACGGGCTACTTCGCGCGCCTCGAACGGCAGGGCACCGCGATCAACCTCGGCACGTTCGTCACTGTCGGATCCGTGCGGCGCTATGTCATGGGCGACGCGCAGCGCGCGCCGTCGCCGGTGGAGCTCGAGCGGATGCAGCAGCTCGTGGCTGACGCCATGCGGCAGGGCGCGATGGGACTCTCGTCAGGCATGATCTACGCGCCCGCGACCTATGCGACCACCGAGGAGGTTGTCGCGTTGGCCACGGTCGCGAGCGCGCACGGGGGCGGCTATGCGTCGCACATCCGCAGCGAAGGGAATCGCCTGGTGGAAGCCGTGGAGGAAGCGATTGCGATTGGCGAGCGGGCAAATACGTGGGTGCTGGTGCACCACCTCAAGGCGTCAGGCAAGGCGAACTGGGGAAAGATGCCGCTTGCCGTGGCGGCGATCGAAGCGGCGCGCTCGCGCGGCGTGGACGTCATGGCTGACCAGTATCCTTACCGTGCCTCCGGGACGGGGCTCGACAACATCATCCCGACCTGGGCGCACGCCGGCGGCACGGACTCGCTCCTTGCACGCCTCATGGATTCCGCCACGCGCGAGCGCCTCGCGCGCGAGATCGCGCCGGACGGGCGTGAGGATCTGATCGGGGAATCGTCAGGCGGGCCCACGGGGGTCATGCTCGCGGGGCTGCGCACCGATAGTCTGAAGAAGTACGCCGGGATGTTTCTCAGCGACGTCGCGAAGGCGCGCGGCCAGCGCGCGATCGATGCGTTGTTTGATGTGCTCGTTGCCGACTCCGCGGCGACCGGCGCCATCTACTTCTCCATGTCGGAAGAGGACATCGAGTACGCAATGAAGCAGCCGTGGGTCATGGTCGGCGGCGACGCCAGTGCCCGCTCGCTCGACTCGACCGCACGAGCGGAGCATCCGCACCCGCGCGCGTACGGCACGTTTCCGCGGATTCTGTGTCGTTACGTGCGCGAGCGCGGCGTGCTCACGCTGCCTGACGCGATCCGCAAGTTCACGGCGCTGCCGGCGGCGCGGATGGGGCTGAGCGACCGCGGCGTGCTGAAGGCCGGGATGATGGCCGACGTCACGATCTTCGACGCCGTCACCGTCTGCGACCAGGCGACCTTCGAGGCGCCGGTGCAGGCGGCAGTCGGCATTCGACATGTGCTCGTGAACGGAGTTCCGGTGCTGCGAAATGGGGCGGTGACGGGAGCCCGGCCCGGGCGCGCGCTGCGGCGAATGGGGCGGTAGCCGCGCATCGGCCCTTGCACGTTCGGCGACCCCGGTGCAGCGTGGATTGTCCGACACGCCAAACGCCATAGCCCACACCGAGGTATCTGTCCTCCATGCAGATCCACGCCTACGCCGCACCCTCCAAGTCCGCCCCTCTCACACCGTACACATACGACGTCGGCGAAATCGGGAGCCATGAGGTCGAGATCGATATCACGCACTGCGGCATCTGCCACTCCGATCTGCACCTCCTCAACAATGACTGGGGAATCAGCTCCTATCCGTTTGTTCCCGGGCACGAGGTCATCGGCACGGTCGCGTCGGCTGGCGGTGCCGTAAGGAACGTGACGATCGGCGCCCGAGTGGGGATCGGTTGGCAGGCCGGCTCCTGCAAGGAGTGCGAGTGGTGCGAGGGGAAGTTCGAGAACATTTGCTCCACGGCGCAGCCCACCTGCGTCGGACGACCGGGCGGATTCGCCAATAAGATTCGCGTGGATAGCCGTTTCGCGTTTTCCGTCCCCGACGGGCTCGACTCTGCCGAGGCCGCGCCACTGATGTGCGCGGGCGCGACGATGTTCACGCCGCTCCGGGATCACGATGTCACCAAGGGTTCGCGCGTCGGGATCGTTGGCCTTGGTGGACTGGGGCATATCGGCGTGCAGTTCGCCCACGCGATGGGCGCTCTCGTCACCGTATTTTCGAGCAGTCCAGCCAAGGAGAAGGAGGCGCGCGCATTCGGCGCGAATGAGTTCGTGAACATGCGGAACTCCGTCGACTTCGACGCGGCGGCCGGATCGCAGGATCTCATCCTCTCCACAGCGTCAGCCGATTTGCCGTGGATCGGCCTGATGAATGCGCTCCGCCCCAAGGGCACGCTCGTCCTGCTCGGGGTGCCAGAGGGCGAGTTTCATGTTCCCGTCTTCCCGATCATTGCCGCTTTCAAGAACGTGGCGGGAAGCAACACGGGAGGTACAGCGCGTATCGCCGAGATGCTCGAGTTCTCCGCGAAGCACAAGATCCGGCCGAAAATCGAGAAGTATCCGATGCCGAAGGTCAACGACGCACTCGAGCGACTTGGGCGCGGAGAGGTGAGATACCGCGTGGTACTCGAGGCCTGACGCCACGCATCACCGCGGTCCCCACGCCATCTGTAGTCCTACCCGTGATTCTCGGAAAAATCCACATGCCTGACGAGACCAGCAGCGTACCACTCGGCCTACTCGCCGCCGCCGGCACCCGCCGCGCTTTCCTGCGGACGACCGCGGCAACCGCGATCGCGGCCGGCGCCGCGGCGTGCAAGCCGGAGGCGAAACCTCCCGCTCAAGGGCAGGCGGACCCCCGCCAGGAAAGCCGTCCAACGATCCCCGCAGACAGCGACCACAGTGCTGGGTCCACGGCGCCGCATGCGCCGCTGCCGACAGCGGCGGCGTCGAGGCGGGCCAAAGGCGACGAGATGGACCGCTTGCACGAAGCGGGGGTGAAGGCGTTCCCCGCCAAGACTGAAGGCAAGGGGAACGTGCTGCTCGAGCCGCGCGTCGAAAAAGGCGTGAAGATCTACGAGCTCACGGCAAGCAAGGTCCGATGGATGACGGAAGTTGGGAAAACCGTCGACGCATGGGCGTACAACAACCAGGTCCCCGGTCCGCAGATACGCGTGCGGGAAGGCGATCGGGTGCGCGTGATTCTCACCAACAAGCTCGAGGAATCCACGGCGATTCACTTTCACGGCGTCGAGGTGCCGAACGCGATGGACGGCGTCCCGTTCCTCACCCAGCCGCCGGTGAAGCCAGGGGAGCGCTTCACCTACGAGTTCACCGCGCCACTGGGCAACTCCGGCTCGCACATGTATCACTCCCACCACAATGCCGCGCTGCAGGTGGGGCTCGGTCTCCTCGGCGCGTTCATCATCCAGCCGCGGCGGCCGCGCGCCATCGAGCGCGCGGATGTGGATTATGTGATGATTCTCAACGACGGCATGCACGGCTACACGCTCAACGGCAAGTCATTTCCGGCAACGGAACCGATCGTCGCGAAGCTGGGACAGACGGTCCGCGTCCGCTTCATGAATGAAGGGATGATGATCCACCCGATGCATCTGCATGGCATGCACATGACCGTCATCGACAAGGATGGGTGGCCGCAGCCTGCTCCGTGGCGCTGTGACACGCTCAACATCGCGCCGGGCGAGCGGTGGGATGTGATCGTGAAGTGCACCAATCCCGGGGTGTGGGCGTTCCACTGCCATGTCCTTCCCCACGCGGAGTCGGAGCATGGCATGTTCGGAATGGTGACGGCGCTGATCGTGAATGCGTGACTCGAGGGTGAGCGGTCGGCCGGGTTACTGAGTCAACACCCTCGCGACGGATAGAACATCAGCGGCCGACCGCGCTCATCGAGATACCGCACCCAGAACTCGCCGGTCTGCGTTGGCGCCTCACTGTAGTCGCAGACGTCGACCGGCCAGCGCAGGCGCACGCGGAGCCACGCGTTCTTCCGTTCGAGAATCCTGATCTCGAATTGATGTGCCGGCAGCACGCGTCCCCTGCGCCTGGCCTGCGCGTCGGCCAGAGTTGGATAGAGAGTGGTGGCGGCTGAGTCCAGGAAATACCACGCTCGCTCGGCGAGAACACTGTCCCACTGCAGCGTCTGCGCGAATCGCGTGTCGAGGGATGCCCACCCGTGCAGCGTCCGCTTGCGGGGCGGCGCGAATCCGATGATTGCGCGCACCCAACGCCCTGAGGCGACTGGGTTGCAACCCTAGCTTGCGGATATGACATGGCGGTGACGCTCACGCGGGCGCGCCTGCGCCTTGCGAAATCATGGTGCCCGAGATTTACTGAACGCGACGCGC
>JANNOC010000751.1:0-4285 GCA_031398865.1 Gemmatimonadota bacterium
GCATCGGTCGGCCGCAGTTCGAAGTTGGCCATGATGACGTCAGCGAATCCAGGTATCCGCAAGCCGTTGCAGCGGGGTCCACCGCAGCCAGAACGCTGCCCCGCCGGCTGCGATCACCAGGCAGCCGCCAGCGATCAGCCACCAGCGTCCGCGAACGGGCGGGGTCGGAGACACCACCATGGGAATCGACGCCAGCACGGGCAGCGCCAGGGTCGTCACGACGTCGGCATCCGTTCTGAACGTGGTGTCGCGGTACTCGAGGAATCCGACGATCCCGACTCCCAGCGCGAAGCCCAGCAACGCGCCCATCAGCGTGAGGCGCCTGCGGTCCGGGCTGATCGGCTTCTGCGGCAGATTCGCCTTGTCCAGCAGCCGGAACTGCTCACCGGCCTGTCGCCGTTCCAGATCGACCGCCATCTTCGAGTTCTGCAGCTTCACCAGCAGATCCAAGTACATCTGGCGGTAGGTCTCGTAATCGCGCGTCAGCTCGATGAGCTCGGTCTCGCGATACGGGGCGGCTTCGACCCGCTGGCGGTACGAGCTCACCTGGGCCTGGAGTCGTTGCTGCTCTGCGAGGTTCGCCTGGATCCGGCGATCGAGTACCTGCATCTCCACGTCCATCCCGGCCACCTTCGTGCGCCAGGTTGCGTGCTCGCGCGAAACAGGGGCATCGGGGGGAGCCCCCACGGCCGCGGATTGCGACTCCGCCTTTGCCTGCCGCTCGAGTTCCTCGATCGCCTTCCTGGCCTGGACCATATCAGGGTGCTCGGGCATCAGGCGGCGCTCCATCGCCGCCAGTTGGCGACGCGCAACGTCAAGCCGTGCAGAGGCCGACGCCGCCGTAAGCGGCTCGGACGGGTCGGTTGGGCTCGATGACATCAGCAGCGCAGGCTCGGCCTTGCGCTCTTCTGCCAGCAACCGCTCGACAGTACTGCGCCGGTCTCCATCCCTCGCCAGGGCTGTATCCATTGTCTGCAGCTGCATCTGCGTGTTCTGGATGGCCTGCAGGTTCGACTGCTGCTGCGACGGCAGCTCGGCGGCGTGCGAGCTGCGGTAGGCTTCGAGCTTCTTCTCCCGTTCAATCAGCCGCTGGCGGGCCTCCCCCAAGTTGCTCTCCAGGAACTGGCTCGTCGCCAACGCCTGCACTTCGCGGTCCTGAATGTTTTCGTTCACGAACAGCGAGGCCAGGCGCTCGGTCACGAGCATCGCCTTGCGCGCGTCGCCGTAGACGAAGCTCACCTGGAAGGCTCCCGCCCCTTCCCGCCGACGGCGATCGGTCACGACCGCGAAACTCACGTTGGCTCGCATGCGATCGACCAGCTCCTCCCGAATCATGACTGGGGCCAGATCCGGGTAGAGAGCGAACTCCCGGATGATCGTATCGAGCTTCGTCCGGCTCAGAATCTGCTCGCGCATCAACTCCAGGCGGTCCTCGATGCGCGTCGTCACCGTGGACCGCACGTAGCTTTCAGGGACGCGCTGCGGCACGATCAGGACTGTCGCCTCAGACCTGAATTGGTCCGGGAGCGTCCGCGCGTAGATCGACACACCGATGGTGGACAGGGCCAGCGGCAGCACGATGAGCCACTTGCGCCTTCGTAGGATCTCGATGAGATCTTCTGCTCCGTATTTCTTTCCAGGTAGCACGTGGACGCTCCTAAGGCCAGACCGGCGCCCAGACGTTCAACCCGAGGCGAAACCCGTGTCGGTTGACCTCGCGCCCGACGCCGCCCGGTAGTTCTACGTCCTGCCGAAAACCATACCGATAGTAAAAGTACTCTCCGTACGCCGCGAGGTGACGCGTCAATGCAGTGCGAACGGTGGCTACATAGCTCAAGGCGTCATATCCGGTCCGATCGACCGTGCCTATCACCTCCGACCCCGTCCCGTACTTCACGGTCCCGACGGCTTCCACCCGGCGGTGGAGAAATCCTCCCACCACCACGCCGGCGGATTCAGCGGCCGTCGGACCATCAAGCCTCTGAATGAACCGGACTCCCCGATCGTAATAGGCCTGGAGCGTCCAAGACCGACCGATGTCGTGTGACAGATTCACGGTGCCACCGAGTCGGATCCGGGTCCCCGATTGCTGCCGTTCGAGCAGCGACAGAGCGGGACGCATCACAAATGTCGTTCTGCGACCAACCAGCGACCACGGTCGGCTGTAGTCCAGACCGACGCCGACGTCGTGAACCGAGGTCGGCTCCAGATCCAGCTCGCGCGTGTATCTCCTAATCGAGTACCGGAAACGGGCCGAGGCGTACCGGGTCAAACGATGTGACAGCTCTGCACCCAGCTGATGACCGCTGAGCCTCAGTTCACCATCTTCGAACGCGGAGTACCGGTAGCCGTAGTGGGCGGATGTCGTCGTACGCTGCCCCAATCGGTACGCAAACGTCACTCCGGTGAGGGATCCGACGGAGTTCCGAGCCGTCACGGCGTAGTCCTCAGTGTGCACGGTTCCCACGGGCGGAGGCTCTTCAGGGTTGCTGAGGAGCGACGCCGCATAGTAGGGCTCGTAGTACAGATATTGATTGGCCTGCACGCTGGTCCGACTCCCGAGCTGTCGAGACCCGCTCACGCTTACCTGGTAGCTGCCGGCCGTCATTTCCCCTACTTCCGGGTAATACCGGAACAGCGCGCCACCGAGCAGCTCGAAGGAACCGGACCGCCCAACCCGCCTGAACTCTCCCTGCGCTCTCGTGCCCCCTAACCAGCCGCCCACGTTCTTTTCCGGGCTGCTGGGTCGGCCTGACTTTGCAATGAGGTTGTTGTCGTAGCCTCCGAAGAGCGCAAGCATCAACCCTGCACGAGACCCCCGGCTCGCGGCATCCTCACCGGGACCAAACAGACCCCGGTAGACACGAGGCGACGTGGTGGACTGCGCGCTTGCGGGCGCCGCAAGCTGGCACAACACACCCACGACGAGGGCGCTCAGTCGCAGCGTCCCGGTCACCGGCAGCACGTTCGTTAGCCTCGCCATTACCACTCTCGGCTCGTCAGGGGACGATGACGGTGTCACCAGGACGCAAGTCGATGTTCTGCTTCAGGTTCTTGCGCTTCTGAAGGTCCTTGTAGTTGACTCGATGGGCCACCTGTCGTCCGTTCTCCGTCCGCATCACGACGATGCCCTCGCTGTCTGCAAACTCCAGCAGCCCGCCCGCAATCGCGATGAGCTGAACCACGTTCATCGAGCTGGTCAACGGGTACGCACCCGATTTCGCCACCTGGCCCGTAATGAACACCCGTCGGCTGTTGATGGCCTTGACCACGATGGTGACGCTTGGCTCCGCCACGAACCGAACCGCCCCCTTTGTGACGACGCCTCGCAGTTCATCAGGCGTCAGGCCGGCCGCCTGAACCTCATTGAGCAGGGGCAGCGTGATCATCCCGTCCGGCCGCACGACCACATCGGCCGACATGTCCTTCTCGCGCCAGTACAGGACTGAGAGCACATCCTCGGGTCCGATGACGTAATTCGCCGGCAGCGGGACGCCGGCGGGAGGCGCCGCAACCGGCAGTGCGGTGGCCGGAGGCGTCATGGGAGTCTGCTGCCCTGAGGCAGCGGCCGGCGCGGCGGCGAGCACCAGCGCCAGCGCGACACCACGGACGTACACGGTATTCATCATTTTATCGGGTCTTCCTGAAATCACCGGGCAGGCTTACTGCCGGTACTCCTTGAACGGCAACTGGCAGTCGTGCTTGCGGAGGAAGTTCAGGAAGCGCTTGTAGTCGCGCGACTCCATGATGAAGAGCTTCGCGACGATCTTGTAGTTGCCGCGCGCGTCCTGCAAACCCTTGCGGACCAGGTCGCGCATGTTACCGCGCGTAATCTCTCGCTGCATGTAAAGCGGGTACACCACCGTCCAGAACGACTCCCGCTCATCCACGAGCTTCTTGTAGAGATCGTCGGCGACGGTCCGCCGCCGCTCCCGCTTCGGACGCAGGCCGATCGCCTGCTGCGTCCGGATCTCCATCGGGAGACTTTCCGGCATCACTAACTCCGTGCGGCCGGTGACGACCAGGCGCTCGATCACGTTCTCGAGCTCGCGCACGTTCCCGGGCCACGAGTACTCGCAGAGAAGCTTGTTGGCATCGGGCGAGATGTACTTCACCGGATGATGGCCATTGTTCCGGGTGAAGCACGTCATGAAGTGGTCGATCAGCGCCGGGATATCCTCACGCCGCTCCCGTAGTGGCGGGACGACGAGATGAATGACGTTGAGCCGGTAGAACAGGTCCTCGCGGAAGGTGCCTTCGGCAATCATGTCGCGCAGGTTGCGGT
>JANNOC010000021.1:0-1653 GCA_031398865.1 Gemmatimonadota bacterium
CCCTGTGCGTTTTTGGCACCGAAGGTGCGATACCCAATCCGGCAGTTCTCGATGCTTGCTCCACTGGCGAGAGCGCACTGGCGCAGGTCGGCGATTCGTGCTGGCGTCTGGGCCACCACGGCCGCCGCAAGAACGACGGACATGCTCGAACCAAGGAAAAGTTGGACTCGCATCGTTGCGCCTCAATGTTGCCAGAGTTGTACGCCTAACTATTATTCTACGGCGGAGTACATTGCGGCGTTACCGACTCATTGTCGCGCTACGCAGCGGCAGTCGCGCCGCGTAACGTGCCACTTGCGTGGAACAGACCTGCAAACCGCGTGTAGTGCTTCAGAGCATTCCGACCTTTTGGGCTCCGTCTCGAAGTTACACCTCGCCGCAGTCATCATGCGGCCTGTCGGGGCCGCTCCGCGTTCGCTTGCCGTCGTGCCTGCCGTGCCTGTATCAGCTTCTGCCGTCGTTCACGCTGCCGCGCCGCGGGGTCGCCCCGATAGTACTCGGCCGGCGGCAAGTAGCCTAACGCCGCGTGCAAGCGCGCCTCGTTGTAGTGCGTGACCCACGTCCCAATCAGGGCGCGTGCCTCCATGAGGTTCTGCGGGTCGCTGGAGGCCAGCGCGTCGCGCGTCGAGCGATGAAACCGCTCGATCACCCCGTTCGACTCCGGATGGTACGTCCGAATGCGGATATGCGCGAGCGCAAAGCGCCGCACCAAGTCTTTGAACTCGGCCGCGGTAAACTGACTCCCGTTGTCCGTCACCAGTTGTGGCGTGGCGCCCGTCCGTTCGACGGCCTCCTGAACGACCAGCGACACGTCCGTGGCGGCCATCGTCGTCAGCAGCTCCCAGTGCACCACGTAGCGGCTGTACGCGTCGATCACCGTCACCAAGAAGTACCACGTGTTTACGACCCGGAGATACATCAAGTCCGTGTGCCAGCGCTCGTGCGGCCGCGTCGGCCGAGCGGGAGCGGTCCCCACCGAGGCGCTGCGTTTCCAGCGATAGAGCAGATCGGCCGCATCTAAAATCCGGTAGACGCTCGACGGGCTGAGCGCCGCGATGTCGGCATCGAGCATCTGCCAGGCCAAGCGGCGGTAGCCGTCCTGCGGATGGGCCAGCGCATACGCGATCACCGCGTCCCGCTCGGTCACCAGGATCCCCTCCGCCGTCCACCCCACCGGCCGGCGATCCGCGAGCGCGTCGCGCGCCTGGCGTTTCACCCAGTCGCGATAGCGCGTCTTCGTGAGGCCCAGGTGGCCCACGATCCGGCGCACGCTCCACCCGGTGCGCTGCCGGGTCCGGGTGACCACCGCCAGGAGCTCGGCCTTCACCGCCGCAGGGAATCGGGTCAGGGTCGCCACGTTTAGAGCCCCTTTTTTAGCGCGAGGTTTTCTTCAACCACCTCCGCGATGATCCGGCTCTTCCGCGCGACCTCGGCCGTCAGCCGCACGATCTCGCGGTCCTTGGCGTCACTGGTCCGGGGCGCGTCGCCTCACGCTTCCAGCATCCCCGCCTTGGCCTCACGTTCCCAGCGGTAAAACGACGCCGCATCGAGCTGATGCCGCCGCAGGACCGCCGCCACCGTGGTCTCCGGGGCGCGACCTTCCTCGAGAATCTTGACCTTCTCCGTCGCACTGCGGCGACGCCGGGCCTTGCC
>JANNOC010000330.1:0-3602 GCA_031398865.1 Gemmatimonadota bacterium
GATCTACCGGAGTGCGGCCGAACAGGCGCGCCCAAGTGGAACACTCTCAGCGCAATTGCTGGAACGTGCGTATCGGGGCATCGCGGCACGATTCGACATGCGCCACGGCGGCTTTGAAGGCGCACCAAAATTTCCGCAGACGATGGCACTCGACTTCACGCTGCGTTATTGGCGTCGCACCGGCACCGCGTGGGCACTCGACATGGTGACGCAGAGCTTTCGCAAGATGGCGCGCGGCGGCATCTACGATCAGATCGGTGGCGGATTCGCGCGCTACGCGGTGGATGCGGAGTGGCTCGTGCCCCACTTCGAGAAAATGTTGTATGACAACGCGCTTTTGGTGCGACTCGGCGTCCACCTGTGGCAGGCGACCCGCGACGACGAGACGCGCCGTGTGACGGAGGAGACGCTGGACTGGCTGGCGCGGGAGATGACAGCTCCGTCGGGGGGCTTCTACTCCTCGCTCGACGCCGATTCCGAGGGACACGAGGGGAAGTTCTACGTCTGGACCAACGAGGAGCTCACGCGTTTGCTGGGTGCCGACTCCGCCATGGCCGGCGCGTACTGGGGCGCCAGTGCGGCGGGCAACTTCGAGGGGAAGAACATTTTGCACGTCCCCTTCGATGCCGCGCTCGTCGCGAAGCGACTCCGTGTGAGCGAGGAGGATTTGCATGGAGCGGTGTCGCGCGCCCGTGAGACACTGGCCACCGCCCGCGCGACCCGCGTGCGGCCGGGCCGCGACGACAAGATCCTCGCGTCGTGGAACGGGCTGATGCTGCGCGCCGTCGCTGACGCTGCCCGTGCATTTCGCAGTGAGCGCTATCGCACCGCGGCGCTACGTGCCGGAGAGTTTCTCGCGCGCGACATGGTGGCCGCTGGTCGCGTGAGCCGTACGCACAAGGACGGCGTCACGCGCCTCAACGGCTATCTCGAGGACCATGCCGCGGTGGCGCTCGGCTTCACGAGCCTTTACGCCCTGACATTTGATCGTGAGTGGCTGGATCGGGCGCGGGAGGTCTGCACGGTCATGCTGGAGCGCTTCTGGGACAACGATCGCGGTGCGTTCTTCGACACGGCGCACGATCACGAGGCGTTGATCACGCGCCCACGTGACGTGACCGATAACGCCACGCCCTCGGGGACGTCACTCGCCGTGGAGGTGCTGCTGCAGTTCGCGGAGTTGCTGCAGGACGCGGAGTATCGCCGCCGCGCGGGATTCGTCCTCGAGACGCTCGCGGAACCACTGGCGCGGTACCCGAGCGCCTTCGGTCATCTCCTGGGTGCAGCGGACCTCGCGCTGCACGGCGCGGTGGAGATCGCGCTCGTCGGCGATCCGGCGTCCGCGGAGTTCAGGGAGCTCGCCGACGAGGTGGGACGCCATTATCTGCCGGCGCTCGCGCTCGCGGGCGGACGCTCGGCTGACAGCGCGGGGATCGCGCTGCTGGAGGGTCGCGCCGAGATTGCCGGACGGGCGGCGGCGTACGTCTGCCGGCAATACACCTGCCTCACGCCGGCAACCGACGCGACTGTGCTCGCAGTGCAGTTGACGGACGCCGCACGACCCCTCGTACCAGAGAACGCGCCATGACAGAGCACACGGCGTCTTTTACTCGCGGAATCTTTGCCGGCGCCATTCACGACACGCTGCTCTTTCCCTATCCGCCGCCGCTGGACCGAAGTAATCCGGACGAAGCGGCCGTCGTGCGGCGTCTCCTGGCGGGACTTCGCCGCCTGCAGCGGGAGCTGATCGATCCCTCCGCGAACGACGACGCGGAGACGATGCCTGACGAGGTGATCCAGGCGTGCGCCGAACTGGGAGTGCTCGGCCTGACGATTCCGAAGCGCTACGGCGGGCTGGAGCTATCCGCGACCGCGTATGCGCGCGTCTTTGCGACGCTGTCCGCGGTGGATGCGGGGCTCGCTGTCATCGTAGGCGTGCATTGCGGGCTCGGGTCCAAAGCGATCGTGTTGTACGGCACCGATGAACAGAAGGCACGCTATCTCCCGGCGCTTGCCCGTGGCGACTATCTGGCGGCGTACGCGCTCACCGAGCCGGAGATCGGGTCCGATGCGCAGAACATCCGCACGACGGCGACATTGAGCGCCGATGGTTCACGCTATGTTCTGACCGGGCGAAAAATCTGGATCGGCAATGGTCATCGCGCCGGCGTGATCGCGACGTTCGCGCAGACGGCGGTGGAGCGACGCGGTAAGACCGTGCAGCGTCCGACGGCGTTTCTCATCCGCCCCGACATGCCGGGCTTTCGTGTCGAGGGCATCGTCCGCAAGCTGGGTGTGCGCGGCTCCACGCAGGCGGAGCTCGCGTATGACTCGCTCGAGGTGCCCGCGGATCACGTGCTCGGCAGCGTCGGCAAGGGCTTTGCCGTCGCCGTCCACGTCCTCAATGCCGGCCGCCTCACGCTGGCCGCGGGATGCACCGGCGGATGCAAGGCCGTGCTTGGCGAGATGGCTCGTTATGCGGAAGCGCGGGTGCAGTTCGGGCATCCGCTCGCGCACTTTGAGATCACCCAGCGCAAACTGGGACAGCTCGCGTCCGACATCTACGCATCCGACGCGATGCTCGGCGTGCTGGCGCGGCTCGCCGATGGCGGCGCGGAGACTGACTACTCCCTCGAGGCGGCGTGCGCCAAGGTGTTCGCCAGCGATCTGATCTGGCGCGCGGCGGACGAGATGGTGCAGGTGGCGGGAGGCCGCGGCTTCGTGAAGCCGTATCCGTATGAGCGCCTGCTGCGCGACGCGCGCATCAACCGGATCTTCGAGGGCGCGAACGAAGTGCTGCGTCTCTTCATCGCGCTGAACGGAATTCAGGGTCCCGCCGAGCGCCTGCGCGAGGTCGGTACCGCGCTACGGCGGCCACTGCAGTCGTGGGGACTGCTGAGCGGCTACGCGACGTCGCGCGTGCGCAGCGTTCTGGGCGCGACGCCGACGCTGGACGTCGCCCTCCACCCGCGCCTGACGACGCACAAGGAGTACTTTGAGAAACACGTCGCGGAGCTCAAGAACGCCACCGAGCAGGCGATCAAGCGGCACCGCCGCCTGATCCTCGACCGGCAGCTCGTGTTGGAGCGGCTGGCGAACATGGCCATTGATCTGTACGCCACCGGCGCGGTGCTCGCGCGCACGCAACGGCTTATCGAGGAGAACGGCATCGCGAAGTGCGAGCGCGAGCTGACGCTGTGCGATCTGTTCTGCGTGGAAGCCGGGCGGCGATTCCGCGCGAACCGGAACGCGCTGGACGCGCGCGAGGATGACGTGGACGATCAGCGCCGCGCGGTGGCGGCGGCGGTGCGCAAGGCAGTCGGGTATTGGGTGGAGGATGCGATTCTGGAGGAGACTGATGCGGCCCCATCCGAGCATGTCACATCTGCGGTGCTACGCCGGGTTTGAAGACCCGAAAGAGATAGATCAGCGACGGCACGAGCACGATCCCCCCAAGCGCGAGTGCCCACAGCGTGAGCCGCAACGTCACCGGCGGCGCCGCCGCGGCCGCGATGGAGAGCGAGCCAGGGAGCACGTCCGGATAGCTCGCGATCGCCCACCCCCAGAGTATGAGCGACACCTGCGCGGCAGCCGCGACGCGC
>JANNOC010000336.1:0-2188 GCA_031398865.1 Gemmatimonadota bacterium
CGAGATCCTGCGCGACTCCGCGAGGAGCGCAGGCCGCGCGAGACGGGGACCCTTCTTCTCGAGCGCCTCCGTGAGCACGATCAACATGCGTTGGCTGATGATCGACTTGTCCGCCTCAGGCGGAGGGGCGCCTTCCACGGAGATCGAGTCGTACTCGCCAGAACGCGCGATGCGCAGCGTGCGCGTCTCGGAGGAGCCCAGTTGCGCGCCGGTGATGGTGTTTCCGTCTCGGGCGATGGCGCGCAGATGCAGGATGTCGCCGGGCTTGAGCGCCAGTGAATCCAGTGACAGCACCGCGCGCAGTCGCGTGTGAGCGGTACCGCCGGGTCGGACAGATCCCACGCTGCCACTCCGGAACTCGAAGCTCTCGCCCTGCCCCGAGCTCACGATGTATTCGAACGCCGCGCTCGCCAGCCCGAAATCGTCCTGCGCGTCAGCCCCGAGTGGTATGCGCCCCTCGGGTAGGCGCAGCACGGTGTCGCGCGCCGGTAATGACAGGCGAAGGACCGGCGCGGAATCTGGTATCGGCTCCAGCACCAGGAGTCGTTCGCGCGGTGGCTCCCGAAGCCGGAGTGCCGTGGCGCGTGATGGCATGGGCAGCACGACGGCCCACGTATCACCTCGAACAGCCACGTTGAGTGCTCGACCATCAATCACCGCACGCAGCGCGACGGAGACCCCTCGCCCGCGAATCTGCAGCGTGCTTCCCACCAGCGCGCGAACGCTCACCGGATCGGTCAGATCGCTGGGCCGCAGCCGACTGTACGCGGGGGGGGTGACGGTTACAACGATCGGGTGCAGCACGCTCGTGCTCGCGCCGGCACGCCGTGAGGCCAGATCATCGTCCGGGCGAGGATCCAGGACGCGAGCGCGCGCGGGCTCCGGCGCGAACAGCAGCGCGGCACCGAGCAGCCCACTGACCGCCAACGGCAAACGAACGGCGCGCCATCCCGCGCGTCCGAGAGGCCGACCCCAGGCGCTTCCCGCGACGAGCCTCTCCAGTTGCGGCGATGCGCCGACGCCGGCGTCCGGAGCCGTCACGAGCGTTACCAGCGCGTACTCAAGCGCAGGTACGCGCGCTTCGATCCAGAGCGCGACGGCTTCCAGCGAGACCGCGGCGCGCCCTGCATGCAGCTGCATAACCAGCGTGATGATGCCAGCGCTCGCCGCAAGCCACGGCACCGCGGAGCGGAATCCGCGCGGCAACCCGACAAGCCAATCCCCGGCCAGCGCGAGCACGAGCACCAGGAGCGCCGCGCAGAGCCCCCACCCCAAGGCGCGCACGAGCACGCCCGCGAGGAGCACGCGTCGCGTGCGTCGCGTGCGCTCGATCGCGGTCATGGCGTCCCTCGCGAGCGCCGCACCCACAATTCCGCGAGTGCGGCCAGCAGCGCGAGTCCGAGCAGCCAGGCTACCGCCGGAACGCGGCGCTCATCCCACGCCGCAACGGCCGCCGTCGCCAGGAGCGGTGTGCGATCGTCCGCCCGCAGCGCGGCCAGCGTCGCCTCGTCGAGCACGGCCGCCGCACGTGGAGTGCAGGGCGCCGCGAGTGCGCGCACCAGTCTGGCGAAGTCGGGTCGCAACGGAAGGTCGCCGGAGAGCGGCACAGCGACGCGCACCTCGCGCACGCAGCCGTGCGCAAGATCACGCTGCATCACCGCGGGCTCCCCATCGTTCCAGCGCGCGATCACAATGCCGGCCGGCGGAACCCATCGCCTGACAAAGGGCGCGATCACTGCTTCGTCGAGCACGAGAGCGCCGACCGTATCCACCACCGTACGCGCGGACCATGACGCATCACCCGCAACCGGCCAGTGAATCAGCACGCCGCCGGTCTCGCGTACCCAAAGGCTGTCGTCAGCACGGACACCGTCGCGCACGATGCGGGCGTCGCCCAGCGTTGCCGCGTCGCCCAGAAGTCGCACGGTTGCCACAACGGGATCGCCCGCCGCCGCGCGCACACCGATCGCGCGCGGCGCGGGGGCTGGCTCCCTCGCCCCCTGAGCGATGACGGTCCGTACGCGGCCTGTCCAGAGCGCACGAATGGGTACCGTGGCCTCGTCGACCGCGTCAACACCGAATGGTGAGACGAGCACGAGCTCCAGCGAGTCCACACGGTGTCGCAGCGCAGGCGCCGCGCGCAGTGCAGCGATTAGCCCCGCCGACAGCGCTCCCGCCGATCGCTGCG
>JANNOC010000143.1:0-1714 GCA_031398865.1 Gemmatimonadota bacterium
GGTGCATCCGCGTCTTGGGGGTGCCCGACGGATTGGCATCACCGGTCCTCCCGGGGCGGGGAAGAGCACGATCACCGCTCTGCTGGTGAAGTCGTATCGGACACAGGGATTGCGCGTCGGGGTGATCGCGGTGGACCCAACGTCGCCGTTCACGGGCGGCGCGCTGCTGGGCGACCGGATCCGGATGGAAGCCGTGGCGCTGGATCCCGGCGTCTTCATTCGCTCGCTGGCGACGCGCGGCTCGTTGGGCGGCCTCTCGTCCGCGACGCGCGAAGTGGCGGACGTGCTGGATGCCTTTGGCTTCGACCGGATCGTGATCGAGACGGTGGGTGTCGGGCAGTCGGAGCTCGACGTGGCGCGTGCGTCGGACACCACCGTCGTCGTCCTGGTCCCCGAGTCCGGCGATTCCATCCAGACGCTCAAGGCCGGCGTCATGGAGATCGCCGACATCTTCGTCGTGAACAAGGCGGATCGTCCGGGCGCGGACCGATTGCGCACGGAACTCGAGCTGATGCTCGGGCTCCGGATGGGCGCTACGATGCGCGATGTGCCCGCGCACCACGGCGTGGATCTGCGGCGCGCGAATCCGGCGCGCGCGGCTCGGCAGGCCGCCGCCTCGCAGGATGGCAGCTGGACGCCGCCCGCGCTCCGCAGCGTCGCCGCCAAGGACGAAGGCATCGTCGAACTCATAGCGGCGCTCGATCGCCACTATGCTTATCTTGAATCGAGCGGCTCCCTGCGGACGCGGCGGCGACAGCGTCTGCGCGAGCGCGTGGTGGAGGTCGTCGAGCAGCGGGTGCGCCGCCGGCTCTGGGACGACGCAGGCACCACGGCCTGGCTCGACGAACGGCTGGCGGGAATCGAATCGGGCGCGACGTCACCGTTCACCGTGGCGGATCAACTTCTGGCGCGCAGCGCTGATCTTCTGACGCGGACGGACCGATGACCTCGATGCGTGAATTGACCGAGAGCATGCGCGATCAGCAGGAGGAGCTGGATCGCCTGCGCGCTGAAGTTCGCGCCTGGCGCGCTCGCTTCGATGCGGGCACGACGCGCGACATCAGTTTCGCGAACTCCGCCGCGGAGATCGAGCCGCTGTACACCGCCCTCGACACGGCGGAGCTGGATCCCGCCGCACTCGGGATGCCGGGCAGTTATCCGTACACGCGGGGCATTCATCCGACGGGCTATCGCGGCCGCCTGTGGACCATGCGGCAATTCGCCGGGTTCGGCGGCGCCCGCGAGACCAACGAGCGCTACAAATTCCTGCTGGCGCACGGAACCACCGGGCTCTCGGTCGCGTTCGATTTCCCGACGCTGATGGGCTACGATTCCGATCACGTGCGCTCCGAAGGCGAGGTCGGCAAATGTGGTGTTGCCATCTCCAGCCTCGCCGACATGGAAACGCTGTTCGACGGAATTCCGCTCGATCAGGTCTCCACGTCCATGACCATCAACGGTCCCGCCGTCATTCTGTTCTGCTTCTACATCGCGGCCGCGGAGAAGCAGGGCGTGGATTCAACGCGCCTGCGCGGAACGATTCAGAATGACATCCTGAAGGAATACATGGCGCAGCACGCATGGGTGTATCCCATCGAGCCGGCGTTGCGCCTGATTGTGGACTGTTTCGAGTGGTCGGCCACGCACGCGCCACAGTGGAACACCATTTCGATCTCCGGCTACCACATTCGCGAAGCGGGCGCGACGGCCGCTC
>JANNOC010000236.1:0-3915 GCA_031398865.1 Gemmatimonadota bacterium
GTGTCACCGAAATAGATGATGCTCTCTTCCGGAAGCTGCCGCATCAGCTCGCGCACGACAGTGAGACCGCCGATGCCGGAATCGAAGACGCCGATGGGAGCGGTGTTCGCGGCTACCATGCGATGCTCGCCGAGACGCTGGCGCCGCGCCCGCCGATGGACGGGCGGACGCTGACCTGCGCGGGCAGATCCCACAAATGGGCGGACACGAACGCCTCTGCTCCGGAGATGAGATGATTGAAAATTATCAGCGCGATCCAGTCCTCGTAATGCGTGCGCCGCGCGCGCACGAGTTCCGCGGAACCGCGCGGCGCGCATTTCACGGCCACTGGGCCCTGTCCGGCACCCGCGTCCAGAAACGGCGGGCCGATGGTACTGCTGGGCGGACATCGCACCGCTACGGTGTCGCCCGTGAGCGGATCCACGATGCGCGTGCCGAGCAGCGGGTTGGGCTGGAATGCCACCGTCAGAGTGTCGCGCGGTAGACGCTTGGCGTCGCGCAGATCACTCGACGTCTTCCGCGCAAACGCGAGAAACGTCACGTCCGCGAAAAAGAACACGGCACCGGACGTTCCTCGGTCCAGCGACGCCTGGCCGAGTCCCGGTACGGCGAGCGAATACAGGAATGCACGCCGCGGCGAAATCGGCGGCGTTAACGCCCGGCGGGCGGCACCTGCCCTCGCGCTGTCAGCGCGCTGTGCTTCCACGGCCAGCGGTGTAAGCAGCGCGGCGAGTGCGAGCAGCAGGGAATGAAGCGCCCGTTGCAGCGATGAGGGCGCGAATGCAGTCACGAGCGAGCGTACCGGGAAGCGGTGAGCGGAGCATGGCGGGAGCGTGTGGGAATCGAACCCACCCAACCCGACGTCGTCAGGTCGCGCCAGTTTTGAAGACTGGAAGGGCCACCAGACCCCTTCCGCCCCCTCGAGCGTGGTGCACACAGGGCGTCGTTCGTGCGCTCACGTCAGTACGATGCCGGCCGCACCCACGCTGCGCACCGAGCCGATCTCCACGGCGCCCGATACTTGTGCAAGATACTCGGCCACTCGCGCTTCCGGCACCGCGAGGAGCAGGCCGCCCGACGTCTGTGGGTCGATCAGCAACGCGCGCTCGAACGCGGCGGTGATGCCGTACGACACGAGCGATTCCACGAAGGACTCGTTCCGCGCGGCGCCGCCGGTCACGGCGTTGGATTCCCACGCGGCTCGCGCACCGGGCAGCACGGGAACCTTCGCCACCGCGATCGCGAGTGTGACGTTGCTGGCGCGCGCGATGTGCGACGCATGACCCAGCAAGCCGAATCCCGTGACGTCGGTGGCGCATCGCACGCCGAGGGCGACCGCGACGCGACTGGCGTCGGCGTTCAGCGACGCCATGGACGCGATGAGCTGGCGCTCGTGATCGACATGCAGTGCGCCGGCGCCGCGCTTTCCCGCAGTCGCGAGCAGCCCGGTGCCCAGCGGCTTCGTGAGCACCAGGCGATCGCCCTCACGCGCCGCCGCGTTCGTGAGGATGCGATCGGGATGCACGCGGCCGGTGACAGCGAGCCCGTACTTGATCTCCGTGTCCACCACCGTGTGCCCACCGACGATCAGGGCTCCCGCCTTGTGCACCGTCTCCTGCCCGCCCTGCAGGATGCGGCTTAGGACGTCCAGCGGAAGCGTGTCGGTGGGAAATGCCGCGATCACCAGTGCGGTGAGCGGCTCGCCGCCCATGGCGTACACGTCCGACAACGCGTTCGCGGCGGCGATGCGGCCGAAGTCGAACGGGTCGTCCACGATGGGCGCAAAGAAATCCACGGTCTGCACGAGCGCGAGATCGTCGGCTACCCGAAAGACGCCGGCGTCGTCAAAGGTCTCGAAGCCGACCAGCAGCCGCGGATCGCGTGTGGGAGACAGCGGCGCGAGCACCTTTGACAGGTCACCCGGACCCATTTTGGAGGCTCAACCCGCGCACCGTGCAAACGCCGTGAGGCGAAAGATTTCCTCGCGCGAATGCGATCCGCTCGCGGTCACGTTCCCAGCGCAACGATGGCGTCGATCTCGACCAGCGCGCCGCGGGGGAGTGCGGCCGCCTGAATCGTGGAGCGTGCTGGACGAGCCGCCCCAATAGCGCGCGCGTAGACCTCGTTGACTCTGGGAAAATCCGCCATGTCGTGAAGATACACGGTCGTCTTCACGACGTTGCTCCACGATGCGCCGGCCGCCTCGAGAATCGCCGAGAGGTTGGTGAGGACGCGCTCCGCCTGGACGGCGACGTCCCCGTGCACGATCTCGCCCGTGGCGGGGTCGAGGGCAATCTGTCCCGCCGTGAAGAGAAGATTCCCTGCGACGATGCCCTGGGAGTACGGTCCGATCGCGGCCGGCGCACGGTCGGTCTGAATAATTCGATTGCTCACGTCCGCTCCTAGAAGAGGCCGACGATCGAGCCGTCGGGGTGAATGGCCATGCGCTCCGCCGCCGGCTCCTTGGGAAGTCCCGGCATCGTCATGATGTCGCCGGCCTGAGCGACGACAAAGCCGGCGCCCGCGGCGGGATACACCTCATTGATGGAAATCCGAAAACCAGTTGGCCGCCCAAGGCGGGCGGGATCGTCGGTGAGTGAATACTGCGTCTTCGCGATGCACACAGGGGTGTCGCCCAGGCCGATGGACTCGAGATACTCGATGGTGCGCTCCGCCTTGGGCGCGAAGTCGGCGCCGTCGCCGCCGTACACCTTCCGCACAATGGTCTCGATCTTCTCGCGGATGGGGAGGTTGACATCGTACAGCGGCGCATAACGAGCACCGCCGGCATCCAGCACCGTGACGACCTGTCGGGCCAGCGCCTCTCCGCCCGCGCCACCGTGCTCCCACACCTCGGTGAGCGCGACGGGCACGCCTGTCCGGGCGGCGCAGTCCGAAACGAGCTGCAGCTCCGCGTCGCTGTCCGTGATGAAGCGGTTGAGCGCCACGACGACCGGGACGCCGAAATTGCTCACGTTCTCGATGTGCTTCTCGAGATTCGGAAGTCCACGCTCCAGCGCACCGAGATCCGGCGTGCCCAGCGCCGTTTTCTTCGCGCCGCCATTCAGCTTGAGAGCACGCACGGTCGCGACGAGGATCGCAGCCTCCGGTTTGAGCCCACCGAACCGGCACTTGATGTCGAAAAACTTCTCCGCGCCGAGATCGGACCCGAAGCCGGCCTCGGTGACGACGATGTCGGCCAGAGCCAATGCGCTGCGCGTCGCCAGAATGCTGTTGCATCCGTGCGCGATGTTGCCGAACGGACCGGCGTGCACGAACGCGGGTCCGCCCTCGAGCGTCTGCACGAGGTTCGGGCGAATGGCGTCCTTGAGCAGCATGGCCATCGCGCCAGCCGCCTTGAGATCACTGGCACGGACGGGCTTGCGTTCCGCGCCCGCAGTGGCGCCGACGATGATGCGCCCGAGCCGCTGTTCAAGGTCCGCGGCGCTCGTCGCGAGTGCGACGATGGCCATCACCTCGCTCGCGGGAATGATGACGAAGCGTTCTTCGCGCACGACGCCGTTGGCGACACCGCCGAGGCCGATGACACAGTCGCGCAGCGCGCGGTCGTTCATGTCGATCGTGCGAGGCCACGTAATGCGCCGGGGGTCGATGCGCAGGGCGTTGCCGTGATTGAGATGATTGTCGAGCATCGCGGCGAGGAGCGCGTGCGCGCTCGAGATCGCGTGGAAGTCACCGGTGAAGTGGAGGTTGATGTCCTCCATTGGGACGACCTGTGAATACCCGCCGCCCGCCGCGCCGCCTTTCACCCCGAACACCGGGCCGAGACTCGGCTCGCGAATGCACAGCGCCGCGTTATGCCCGAGTCGTCGCAACGCTTGCGTGACGCCCACCGTGACTGTGCTCTTGCCTTCCCCCGCCGCCGTGGGGTTGATGCCGGTCACGAGCACAAGA
>JANNOC010000270.1:0-9208 GCA_031398865.1 Gemmatimonadota bacterium
TCGCGGCCACCGCCCTCGAGTTGCTGCGATGACGCAACCGCCGCCCGGCCTGACGAATCCGCCCGCGCCCGCAGCGAAGCGCGGCGCATCGGGGCTCTCGTGGAGGACGCGGCTGGCCATTGGCGCGGGCACCCTCGTCATCCGTGCGCTCGGTTCGACGTGGCGCATGCGCGTGGTGAACAGCGAGTACCTCGAGGCACTCGACGCGAGCCACACGGCGTTCATCTTCGCGCTCTGGCACGGGCAGCTTCTTCCGCTGCTCTGGCACCATCGCGGCCGCCGGGTTGCCATCCTGATCAGCGAGCATCGCGATGGCGAAGTCATTGCGCGTATCGCCCACGCGTTAGGCTACGAGACCGTGCGCGGGTCGTCGTCACGAGGCGCCGAACGCGCGTTGCTGGGGCTGATTCGCGAGCTCAAAGACGGTGTCACGATCGCGGTCACTCCCGATGGGCCGCGCGGACCGGCGCGTCAGTTCGCGCCTGGCGCGCTGATCGCCTCACAGCGGTCCGGCGCACCGATCCTTCCGCTGGCCGCGGGGTGTCGGCGCGCCTGGCGTCTCGGGAGCTGGGATCGCTTCATGATTCCCAAGCCGTTCGCGACCGTGACCATCGCGTACGCACCCGCCACGCGCGTGGAGCGGACATCGGCGCGAGAGGCGGCCGCCGATGCGCCTCGCTTTCAGCAGCTGCTCGATGCCGCCGAGGCGGCGGCCAATGCGTGATGCCCGCGCACTCGAGGGTGTGTGGCAAAGTCGCGGGCTGCTCGCGGCGGTTGCCCGTACCGCGCTCGCGCCACTGGAAGGACTCTACCGTGGGATCACGTCCGTGCGTGGCACGTTGTACGATCGAGGGATACTGCGCGCACACGAGCTCGGGCTGCCGGCGGTCAGTGTTGGGAATCTCAGCGTGGGCGGCACGGGGAAGACGCCCGTGGCGGCGTGGATCGGCGGCGAGCTGGCGCGCCGTGGCGCGGCACCGGCGATTCTGCTTCGCGGCTACGGCGGCGACGAGTCGCTGGTACACGCCGCGCTGAATCCGGGTATTCGCGTTGTCGTGTCAGCCGATCGCGTGCGCGGGGCCGAGCGTGCCCGCGCCGCGGGTGCGGACGTGCTCGTGCTCGACGATGCGTTTCAGCACCGCCGCGTACGACGCCGCGCGGATCTTGTTCTGATCAGCGCGGATGCCTGGGACGGAAGACATCGCCTTTTGCCCGCCGGCCCGTGGCGCGAACCGTTGAATGCGCTCGCGCGCGCGACGCTCGTGGTCGTGACGCGCAAAGCCGCGACGTCGGCGCAGAGTGACAGCGTCGTCGCGGCGATCGGCGCAACCGTGCGCGGGAGCGCGATCGCGCAGGTGCATCTGGCACCCGCTGATCTCTGCGTCCTGGGCGCGGCGACTAAGCAGCCGTTCAGCGCACTGCGCGATGCAACGGTGCTCGCCGTGTCCGCCATCGGTGACCCGCGCGCCTTCGCCCAACAGCTGACCGATGGCGGCGCGCGTGTCACCGAGGCCGTGTACCCGGATCATCACGCATTCACGGGCGCTGACGTCGAGCTGCTTGCGCGTCGGGCGGCCGGCGTGGAGCGGGTGGTCTGCACGCTCAAGGACGCCGTCAAACTTGGTTCGCAGTGGCCTCGCGAAGCGCCGCCGTTATGGTATGTTTCCCAACTGGTCGTCGTCGAGCGGGGCGAGCGCGAGATCGCCGTGCTTCTCGACGACGTCGTGCGTGACCGCCCCATCGAATCCGATTCCGCCGGCCGCGGCCGGCCTCAATGACGACGCCCATGGCTACCGAACTTCGCCTGCCCACCGACAAGATCATGCGACCCGACAAGGATCGCTTCCTCAACGAAGTCAATCCGTTCGAGGCGATGATGTCGCGCTTTGACCGGGCGGCTGAATTGCTGGATCTCGATCCCGGGATCTACAAGATCCTGCGCCATCCGGAGAAGCAGATCATTGTGTCCGTTCCGGTGCAGATGGACAGTGGCGACGTGGAGGTATTCACGGGCTACCGCGTGCTGTACAACACCTCGCGGGGACCGGCCAAAGGGGGAATCCGTTTCGACATGCAGGTGACGCTCGAGGAAGTGAAGGCACTGGCCGCGTGGATGACCTGGAAATGCGCGGTGGTCAAGCTTCCTTTCGGTGGCTCCAAGGGCGGTGTCATCTGTGATCCGCTCAAGATGAGCGTGGGCGAGCTCGAGCGACTCACCCGCCGGTACACGGCGGGCATCATCCAGACTCTCGGCCCCGACTCCGACGTGCCCGCGCCTGACGTGAACACCAACGAGCGTGTGATGGCGTGGGTGATGGACACCTACTCCATGCGCATGGGCCATACGGTCACCGCCGTCGTCACGGGCAAGCCGATCGAAATGGGCGGCTCGCTCGGCAGGCGCGAGGCCACCGGGCGCGGCTGCATGATCGTCACGAAGGAAGCGCTTCGGCATCTCGGGATGCCGATGCGCGGCGCGACGGTCGCCGTGCAGGGGTTCGGCAACGTCGGGTCCATCGCGGCGCAGCTGCTGACCGCCGAAGGCTGCATCATCGTGGGGATCAGCGACCGCTCCGGCGGCGTGTACAGCGCCACGGGTGTGGATGTGGAGGCGGCCATTGCCCACGTCGCGAAGCATCGGTCGCTGGAAGGCTTCGCCGGGGGCGATCGCATCAGCAATGACGAGCTGCTCACGCTGCCGGTGGACGTCCTGCTGCCCGCGGCGCTGGAGAACGTGATCACCTCGAAGAACGCCGCCAAGGTGCAGGCGAAAATCATCTGTGAAGGTGCCAACGGACCGACCACCGCCGGAGCCGACTCCATCCTGGAAGAGAAGGGGATCTTTGTCATTCCGGACATTCTCGCGAATGCCGGCGGCGTGACGGTGTCCTACTTCGAGTGGGTGCAGGACCGCGGCGGCTACTTCTGGACCGAGGAAGTCGTGAACCAGCGACTCACCGAGATCATGTGTCGCAGCTTCAGCGACGTGCTCGGCCTCGCCCGGCAGCACAAGGTGAACATGCGCACCGCGGCCTACATGCTCGCGATCAGTCGCGTGTCCACGGTGCACAAGCTGCGCGGTATCTATGCCTGACGACAGGCGTCGCCACGGCGATTAGCGAATGCCTAACGCGCGCGCGATGCCGAGCCGCTGTATCCGGACGGCATGCGACTGACCGTGGCGGTGGTGGGCAAGCCGCGCAACGCAGGGCTGGCCGCCGCCATTCAGGAGTACGAGACGCGCGCGGCGCGCTACTGGCCGCTCGACATTCGAGAAGTTCGTGAAGAGCCCGCCCGGGCCGCATCGGTCGACCTCGTGCGTGCACGGGAAGGGGAGCGGCTGGCGGCCGCACTGGGAAGCGCACAGCTGGTCGCATGCGACGTGGATGGCGACCGCATGTCGTCCACGCAGTTCTCCGAGTGGTTGCAGCGCGCGCGAGAGAACGCGCGCGATGTGGCCTTCGTGATCGGTGGCGCATATGGTCTCGCCCCGTCCCTGGCCGCTCGCGCCGCGGCGAGGCTGTCGCTCGCCCCGTGGACGCTGCCGCACGAGCTCGCGCGCCTCGTGCTCGCGGAGCAACTGTATCGCGCCGGGACCATCGTGCGGGGAGAGCCGTATCACAAGTGACTTCCTTGACGCCCGACGCGCGGATCCGGCTGCTCGTGGTAGCGCGCGAGGCGCTCATCGCCTACTTCGCGGGCGTGACGCGCGATGCGCCTGAGGCCACCGGACCACTTGCGACGCCACGCGCCGCCTTCGTCACCTTGCGTGTCGGTGGGCGGTTGCGCGGATGCGTGGGTGCGCTCGAGAGCGACCGGTTCCTCGTGCAGGCGGTCGGCGAGCTCGCGGTGCTGGCGGCGACGGGCGACCCGCGCTTCACGCCGCTCCGGCGCGACGAGCTCGCGGCGCTGCGGCTCGAGGTGAGTGTCCTGTCCGAGGCGCGGCCGACCCAGCCCGCGGACATCGTGCTCGGGGTGCACGGCATCATCATCGAACGGGATGCACACCGCGCGCTGTTGCTGCCACAGGTTGCCAGCGAGCACGGTCTCTCGCGCGAGGCGTTCCTCGCCGCCTGCTGCGAGAAGGCGGGGCTGCACGCCGCCGCGTGGCGGGACGAACGCTGCCGCCTGCTCGCGTTCACGGCAGACGTGTTTGGAGAGCCCGCGTGACGGACTGGTTCGAGGAGTGGTTTGGGGAAGAGTACCTCGCGCTCTATCCACATCGCGACGAGGAGGAAGCGGAGACCGCGGCGACGCTCATCGGCGCGCACGTGCGCACGCCGCCGGGGGCCCGGGCGCTCGATCTGGCGTGTGGCGCGGGCCGCCACGCCGAGGCCCTCGGCGCACGGTGGTGGACGGTGGGTCTGGATCTGTCGCCCGCGCTCCTGAATGTGGCGCGCATGAACGACCGCGCCACTCCCCTCGTGCGTGCCGACATGCGCACATTACCATTCCACGACGGCGCGTTCGCGCTCGTGGTGAACCTCTTCACCAGCTTCGGCTATTTCCGGAATGATTCGCAGCATGAGCGAGTGGTGCGCGAAGTCGCCCGCGTCACGCAGCGGGGAGGGTGGTTCGTGCTGGATTACCTCAACGCCCCCCACGTCATCAACACTCTGGTGCCGTGGGATGAGCGACGTGTCGGCTCACGTGTCGTGGAGCAGGAGCGCGCCATTTCCGTGGACGGACGGTTCGTGAGCAAGACGATCACGCTCGACGACGAGGCGCGAACCTTTGTTGAGCGCGTCCGACTTTTCTCCCGCGCCGACCTCGAAGCGATGCTGACGGCGGCAGGCTTTGCGGTGACCGCAGTGGTCGGCGACTACCACGGCGCGCGCCACGACGATGCCGCACCGCGAACGATTGTTGTTGGGCAGCGGCAATGAGCCTGGTGGTCGTCACCGAGTCGTTGGAAGGATCCTCGCTGGCCGACGCGGCGCTCGCCGGGCGAGTGCCCGCTGCATGGTATGTCACCCGCCCCACAACGCCGGCAGCGTGGGACGAGCGAGTGACCACGCTGCGCACGCAGTTCGCAGCGCGCGACTGGTTCACACCGCTCCGGCCCGCCTTTGCGAGTGGTGCCGACGATGGGACGGCGCGCCTCGCTCGCGTGGCTGCCGCCGGAGGCGTGGTGGTGACCACGGGACAGCAACCTGGCCTGTTCGGCGGACCGATCTATACGTGGACGAAGGCGCTGTCGGCGCTCGCACTGGCCGATGCACTCGAGGAGTCCATGGGCGTGCCGGTGGCTCCCGTGTTCTGGGCAGCGACTGACGACGCCGATTTCGACGAGGCGAGCTGGACGATGGTGCCCGTCGTCGGTGGTGTGCGCACGTTGCGACTTTCGCGGCCAACGTCCGTGGGGGCGGCACTGTCCGACGTCCCGCTGCCGGACTGCTCTGCCTTGCTTGCGGAGCTCGCATTGGGCGCTGGCTCGGCTCCGCATGCCGCGGTGCTGGACATCGCGCGGCGATCGTATGCGCAGGGCATGACGGTCGGTGGCGCGTACGTCGCGTTACTGCGCGCACTGCTCGAGCCGCTTGGCGTCGCCGTTCTGGACGCATCCCATCCGGCGGTGCGCGCGGCCGCCTTTCCGACGTTGCATGAGGCGCTGCTGCACGCCGCTGACATCGAGCGCGCGCTCGCGGCGCGCGACGGCGCCATCACGGATGCCGGTTTTGCACCGCAGGTGGGTGCGGTGGAGGGACGCGCGCTGGTTTTCGCGCGCGATTCTGCCCGCAGTGGAGCGAAGGAGCGTGTACCGGTCTCGGCCGCGTCGAATGTGGCCCGACTCGCAACGCCCGACTCGCTCTCGCCGAATGTCTTGCTGCGCCCCGTTGTCGAGCGCGCGGTGCTGCCGACCGTCGGCTATCTGGGCGGTCCTGGGGAGGTCGCGTATTTCTCGCAGGTGACGGCGGTCGCCGAGACGTTGAAGCACGATGCGCCATTGGTGCTGCCGCGATGGTCCGGCACGATCATCGAAGCGCACGTGCAGCAGCTGCTCGACCGGTACGAACTCGTGCCCGGCGACTTGCGCGACCCGCACGCGACGGAGCGCGCGATGGCTGCCGCCGCGCTGCCTGCCGCGGTGCGCGGCCGGCTCATCGAATTGCGGGCGGTCATCGACCGCGAGGCTACCTCTGCCCGCTCCGCAAGCGACAATCTCCTTCCCGGCCCGGTGCTCGACGGCTTCCGCAACGCCATGCACCATCGGATCGATCGTCTGGAACGGCGCTACCTCGCCGCGGTGAAGCGTCGCGACGCGGACACCATGCGGGATGTCGCCACGCTGCGCGGCGCGCTCTTTCCTGGCGGGAAGCGGCAGGAGCGTTCTGCGAATTTCCTCCCCATGCTCGCCCGGCATGGGCCAGCGCTGTGGGCGCAGTTGCTGGAGGCCGTTCGCGAGCACGCTCGATTGCTCGTGCACGGCGAGCAGCGTGATCGGACTGACGCGGCTCGCGCCGCGGTCAGCCACCGCGCGTGACGGAACCGGAGGACGCAGCGACCGCGCGTAATGGCGGCGGGCGGGGGGCGTTTCTCGTCGGCAGCGGAATTCTGGCGAGCCGGATCGCGGGACTGGTTCGCCAGAGCGCACTGAGTCACTACCTCGGCCTCGGTCACGCGGCCGACGCGTGGAACGTCGCGTTCAGCGCGCCGAACTTTCTGCAGACGATGTTCGGGGAGGGCGTCCTCTCCGCGTCGTTCATTCCGGTGTATTCGCGCCTGCTCGCGCGCGGCGAGCGCGAAGAAGCCGAACGCGTCGCCGGTGCGACGCTCACGCTGCTCGCGATCGTCACGTCGGTTCTCGTGCTGCTCGGCATTCTCGCCGCACCGCTACTCGTGGATGTGCTGGCGCCCGGATATGCGGAAGACAAGCAGGCGCTGATCGTCCGGCTCGTACGCATCTTCTTCCCCGGTGCGGCGCTGCTCGCCCTCTCCGCCTGGGCGCTGGGGGTTCTCAACAGCCACCGACGGTTTTTCCTGTCGTACGCGGCGCCGGTGATGTGGAACCTCACGATCATCGCGGCGCTCGTCCTGTTCGGGGGTCGCGAGTCCCAATCCTCGCTCACCGTGTACGCGGCGTGGGCGTCGGTCGCGGGCAGCGCGTTGCAACTGCTCGTGCAGCTGCCCGCTGTGCTCACGCTGCTGCGCGGGCTGCGCCTGTCGCTCGGCGCGTCGAATCCGCACGTCGCGACTGTTCGCCGGAACTTTGCTCCGGTGTTCTTCAGCCGCGGCGTCGTGCAGATCAGTGCCTGGATCGATCGCATCATCGGCAGCTTTCTGGGCGTCGGTGCGGTCGCCGCGCTCGGCAATGCGCAGACGCTGTACACGCTGCCAGTCAGTCTTTTCGGCATGGCCGTCTCCGCGTCGGAATTGCCGGAGATGTCCCGCGCCGCGGCGGATCCGGAGGAACTCGCAACGCGACTGCGCGCGCGACTGCGCGCCGGAGTGAGCCGGATCTCTTTTTTCATTGTGGCGTCGACCGTGGCCTTCCTGCTGTTGGGCGACGTGATCATCGCCGCGCTGTTGCAGTCTGGTGAGTTCCAGCGAGCGGACACGCGATACGTCTGGGGAATTCTCGCGGCGGCGAGCGTTGGCTTGCTGGCGTCCACCCGAGGGCGTTTGTACGCGTCGGCGTTCTATGCCCTGCACGATACGCGCACGCCCGTGCGTTTCTCACTCGTGCGCGTCGCCTTCAGCGTCGCCGTGGGTGCGGTGGCGGCACTGTGGCTGCCCGGGGCGCTGGGCGTCTCCAACCGATGGGGCGCGGCGGGCCTGACGCTGGCATCCGCGGTGGCTGGGTGGGTGGAATACCTCCTCCTGCGGAATGCGCTGCGCGCGCGCATCGGCGTGACCGGCGCCGATCCAGACGCCGCGCGACACGCCATGCGCGTGTGGGCGAGCGCGCTCGCCGCGGCCGGACTTGCGTTGACCGTGCGCGGCCTGATCGCGTCATGGCATCCCAAGCCACTGGCTGTCGTCGTGCTTGGTGTGTATGGCGTGCTGTACTTTGCGTTCGCGGCTGTGCTCGGCGTCGCGGAGGCGCGCGCGGTGTGGGCACGGGTGGGCCGCCTCGCGTCGCGCAGGTAGCGCGCGTCCCGCACCGGCTGCATCGCTCGCGGCGGCGGGGGTATATTGTCCGATGCCGATGCCGTGTGACGCCTTGCATTTTCGCCGCGCTCTCGCATGATCGCCGTTCCCCACGCCATCGCCGCCAAGCTTCCCCATCTTCCCGACACGCCGGGCGTGTATCTCTGGAAGAGTCCGGACGGCACGGTGCTGTATGTCGGGAAAGCAAAGCGGCTGCGGTCACGCGTGCGCAGCTACTTCGGCGCCGATCATTTCGACAGCGCCAAGACGCACGCGCTGGTGCGCCAGATCGCGGACCTCGAGACGATTGTGGTTCCCACCGAGGCGCACGCGCTGGTGCTCGAGGCAAATCTCATCAAGGAGCATCATCCCCGCTTCAACATCGTGCTGCGCGATGACAAGTCCTATCCGTACGTGAAGGTGACCGTGCACGAGCCGTTTCCGAGAGTGTACGTGACCCGCCGGCTGCTCTCCGACGGCGCCCGGTATTTCGGGCCGTACACCGACGTTGGCGCGATGCGGCGCGCGCTCACCGTGGTGAAGCGCATTTTCACCGTGCGCTCCTGCAACTACGACATGCCGCGCGTCATGCCGGATCGCGCCTGCCTGGACTTCCATATCGGGCGATGCAAGGCGCCCTGCATTCATCAGCAGACACAGGCTGACTACGGTGCGATGATCGATGAAGTGGTGCTCTTTCTCGAGGGTCGAACCGCGGAGGTGACGCGCCGCGTGCGTGTTCGGATGGAGGAGGCGTCCCGGGCACTGGACTTCGAGCGCGCGGCGGAATTGCGCGACGTGCTTCACAAACTCGAGACGATGGAAGAGCCGACCGTGGTGCTGGAGGTGGAAGGCGGGGACCGCGACGTCATCGGGTATGCCCGCGACGGCGAAGATGCGTGCGTCGCCATCCTGCGCATCCGCGCGGGGAAGATGCTCGCGCGGGAGCACCACTTTCTGGACCACGTGGAAGGCGAGACGGACGCCGCCGTGCTGGCGGCGTATCTGGCACACACGTACCTCACGTTCGACGAGCAAGCGGCCGAGCTGCTCGTACCGTTCGACTTCGATGACCGGGAGCTGTTCGAGCAGTCACTCTCGAATACCAAGGTCCTCA
>JANNOC010000294.1:0-3985 GCA_031398865.1 Gemmatimonadota bacterium
GTGCTGCTCGTGGACACGCAGAACGTGCGCGTGATCCGCTTCGTCGCCGCCGCGAACCCGGAGACGTTCGTGCCGACGAAGCTCGCCGAATCGGCGCAAACGGCTCCAGGCCGACGTGGCACTAGGCTCCGATGACGCGCGCGGGAGCGCGGATGACCTCCTCACGTCCGCGCGCCGGCGACTCGCCTACTGGGACATTGCGCCGCAGGATGTCGAGCGCATCGAGCGCACCGGGCAGGTGCAGCGCACCCTTACGCTGCGCGCGCCGGTAAGCGGATTCGTCATCGAGAAGAACGTGCTTCAGGGCCAGCGGATCATGGCTGGGGAGGCGCTCTACAAGGTCGCCGATCTCAGCACCGTCTGGGTGGAGGGAGAGGTGTTCGAGCAGGACCTTCCCTCGATGCGCCTCGGCCAGCGCGTGGTGGCGGAGCTGCAGGCACTCCCGGGGCAGGAGTTCTCCGGGCGGATCACCTACATCTATCCGACGCTCGACCCGGATACGCGCACAGTGCGCGTGCGCGTGGAGTTGCCGAATCCGCAGTTCCGCTTCAAGCCCGGCATGTATGCGACGCTGCGCCTGACGAGTGAGGGACGCGCTGGCACGCTCAGCGTACCGCGCAGCGCCGTCCTCTCGACCGGGGAGCGCAACCTGGTGTTCGTGCGGCGCGCCGATGCCATGCTCGAGCCGCGACTCGTGGTCCTGGGAATGTCGACCGATGACCGCGTCGAGATCCTCGGCGGGCTCGCGGCCGGCGACACGGTGGTGGCGTCGGCGACGTTTCTCATCGACGCGGAGTCGAATCTGGGCTCCGCGCTCGGAGGGATGGGAGACATGCCCGGAATGGACGTGGCGGCTCCGAAGAAGATCGAGGTACCTGTGAAAGCCGCGCCGGGCAAGAAACCCGCCGGGCGCGAGGAATAGCGGCATGCTCGAGCGAGTCATTCAATGGGCGGTGAACAACAAGCTCATCGTACTGCTGTTCACGCTGGCGGCGATCGCCGCCGGAATCGTGGCGGTCAGGGCGACGCCACTCGAGGCGCTTCCCGACCTGTCCGATGTCCAGGTGATCGTCCAGGCGGACTACAACGAGCAGGCGCCACGCATCGTCGAGGACCAGGTCACCTACCCTATCGCCGCGGAGATGCTCAAGGTGCCGGGTGCACGGACGGTGCGTGGCTACTCGTTCTTCGGCGTGAGTTTCGTGTACGTGATCTTCGAGGACGGCACCGACCTGTACTGGGCACGGAGCCGCGTGCTGGAGTACCTCAACGGGATCAAGGGGAAGCTTCCGGCGAGTGTGACGCCCTCCCTGGGCCCCGATGCGACGGGGCTCGGCTGGATCTACCAGTATGCATTGGAAGACACCTCAGGGAAACTCAACCTCGCCGAGCTCCGGAGCCTTCAGGACTGGTATCTCCGCTATGCGCTCACGGCGGTATCGGGTGTGAGCGAGGTGGCGAGCATCGGCGGGTACGAGAAGCAGTACCAGGTGGACATCGACCCCGCGAAGCTCCTCGCGTACCGCATTCCGGTCACGCAGGTGATGGGGGCCATCCAGAACGCCAATAACGACGTCGGCGCGATGGTGATGGAGCTCTCCGAGCGCGAGTACATGGTGCGTGGGCTCGGCTATCTCAAGTCCATCGGGGACATCGAGAACGTCGTCGTGGGCGCGACGACAGCGGGGACGCCAATCCGGGTCGCGGAACTGGGACGCGTGACGGTCGGCCCCGCCGTGCGACGCGGGATCGCCGAACTGGATGGGCGCGGAGACGCGGTCGGCGGGATCGTCATCATGCGTTTCGGACAGAACGCGCTGACGACGATCGAGCGGGTGAAGGAGAAGCTCGAGGAGGTGAGAAAGGGACTGCCGCCCGGCGTGATCATCACGCCCGTGTACGACCGGAGCGACCTGATCGAGCGCGCGATCGAGAACCTCCGCGGAAAGCTCCTCGAGGAGAGCATCATCGTCGCGCTCGTCTGTATCGTGTTCCTGCTGCACGCCAGGTCGGCCCTCGTCGCGATCCTCACGCTGCCGATCGGCATCCTGATGGCGTTCGTGGCGATGCGCTGGGTGGGCGTCGGCGCGGACATCATGTCGCTCGGCGGGATCGCCATCGCCATCGGCGCGATGATCGACGGCGCCATCGTCATGATCGAGAACATGCACAAGCACCTCGAGCGCGCCATCGAGGCGAAGGCGGGGGCATCGCCGGAAGGTGCCGGCCGGCGCTCCTTCGACACGAACGTGTTGAGCGCGCGCGAGCGATGGCAGATCGTCGCCGAGTCGTCGAAGGAAGTCGGACCCGCGCTGTTCTTCTCGCTGCTCATCATCACCGTTTCCTTTCTCCCCGTGTTCACGCTGGAGGGGCAGGAGGGACGTCTGTTCAAGCCGCTCGCCTTCACGAAGACGTTCTCGATGGCGGCGGCAAGCCTGTTGTCGCTGACGCTGGTGCCGGTCATGATGGGCCTCTTCATTCGCGGCAAGATCTACAAGGAGCGCGCGAACCCGCTCAATCGCGCCCTGATCCGCCTGTATGACCCCGTGATCGCGTTCGTGCTGCGGCACCGGTGGCCGGTGATCGTGGGTGCGGTCGTGACGCTGATTGCCACCTGGCTGCCGTGGACGCGAATTGGGAGCGAGTTCATGCCGCCGCTCGAGGAGGGCACGATCCTGTTCATGCCCACCACGCTCCCCGGCGTGAGCGTGGCACGTGCGCGCGAGATCCTCCGCATCCAGGACGGTATCCTCAAGCGCTTTCCCGAAGTGGAGCACGTGTGGGGGAAGGCGGGGCGCGCGAACACCGCCACCGACCCGGCGGGGCTCGACATGTTCGAGACGACGATCACGCTCAAGCCCAGGGACAAGTGGCGCGAGGGGATGACGTACGACCAGCTCGTCGCCCTGATGGACTCTTCCGTGCGGATGGCCGGAGTGACGAACGCGTGGACGATGCCGATCAAGGGGCGCATCGACATGCTCGCCACCGGCATTCGGACACCGGTCGGGATCAAGATCTTCGGCCCCGATCTTGGCGAGCTCGAGCGCCTGGGAAAGGCGGTCGAGCAGTCTGTACGGATGGTGCCCGGGACGCGAAGCGCCTTCGCGGAGCGCGCCGTCTCAGGGTACTACCTGGACATCGACATCGATCGCGCCTCGGCCGCGCGCCACGGCCTCAACGTCGGTGACATCCAGACCGTGATCGCGACGGCGATCGGCGGCATGACGATCACACAGACCGTGGAGGGTCGCGAGCGCTACGGCGTGCGCGTCCGCTACCCGCAGGAGCTGCGCGCCACGCCCGAGCGCCTTGCATCGGTACTCGTGCCGGTGAGCCAGGGCATCGCTGTTCCGGGCGCCTCCACCGGCGGAGCATCCGGAGGGCAGGGAATGGGCGGTAGCGGAATGCCTGGAGGTCCCACGGCCGGGGTTGCGCAGGTACCGCTGGGGCAGGTAGCGACGATCAAGCCTGTCGCCGGGCCGATGGTGGTGCGGACAGAAGGCGCGACGCCGACGGCCTGGGTCTACGTGGATGTTGCCGGGCGGGACATCGGAAGCTACGTCGCCGAGGCGCAGGCGATGGTCAACCGCGAAGTGACGCTCCCCCCAGGCTACACCCTGTCGTGGAGCGGCCAGTACGAGTACATGGAGCGCGCCAGGGAGCGGATGAAGCTCGTCATCCCGGCGACGCTCGCTCTCATCTTCCTCCTGCTGTACTTCAACTTCAAGAGCGTCGCGGAGACGCTGATCGTGATGCTCTCGCTTCCTTTCGCGCTCGTGGGCGGTCTCTGGTTCATCTGGGCGCTCGACTACAACTGGTCGGTGGCGGTGGCGATCGGCTTCATCGCGCTGGCCGGCGTGGCGGCCGAAACCGGGGTCGTCATGCTGATCTACCTCGACCACGCGTGGAAGGCGCGGCTCGCGCGAGGCGGTCGCGCGACGGTGCGGGACCTCTACGAGGCCGTTGTCGAAGGTGCCGTGGA
>JANNOC010000301.1:0-4164 GCA_031398865.1 Gemmatimonadota bacterium
ACATCGGCGCGCGGTTCGTGCCGCAGGATCTCGAGCCCCGTGCGCGCCACGCACCGCCAGTGCTGCCCGCCGTGATACGCCGAATGCTGATGCGACGCGCGGGCCTGCACGGCGTCCACCAGTCGCACGAGGTCGGGAACGACACTCGTGAGATCGTTCACGGCGGAACGGATGTCCGCGTAAGGCATGCCACGATTCTACGACTTGCGGCGCACTCGCGACAGCTTGTCCTCATACATCGCCTTTCCACGTCCGGCGTTGTAGGCCCGCTGGCCCATGTACTTCGCGTCCGCCACGCCGAAGTGCCCGTGCTGGTCGAGCTGGTCGGCCATCCCCGACAGGTCCTCGGCCTGTTCGCGCAGAGTGGGGTCATGCGCCAGTGGCGACTCGCGAATTCTGCTCACCGCCTCGCGCAGGACACCACTGGCCTCGGCGACGTTGCCGCGGCGCTCCTGCTCGAGCGCGTCACGACGCGCCTTCGCGGTTCCCATGAGAATGAGTTCGCGCCGAACCTCCGGATCCGACTGGCCCTCACGCGACAACGGCGAGTGCACCGTGAATCGCACCGTCTGGTGCTCCATGCCGCCCGCGTCTGTCAGCACGTCCGCGACCACGGTGACGCGCGCCACTTCCACGTCCGGCGATTCGGCCAGCGCCGGCACGAAGAACTCGAGGAGCAGCGGCTTCGGCTCCCGCGCGTACAGATCGCCGAGCTCGAAGCGGCGGGCGACGCCAGTGTCGCTGAACGGGTAGTCGTTATGCACTGCCGTGAGCCGTACCGCCTCACTGGGTAGTACCTCGACGGACACATTCTGCGCCGACACGGTGAGCAGGCCCTCGATCTCCCTTTGCCACCTGTCGGAACGGTCAGCACCGCAGACACCGCGTGGATGCTGATGGCAACTGCGATGGTGCTGGTCATGACACCGGCGCTCGCCTTTTTCTACGGCGGCATGGTGCGAGCGAAGAACACGCTCAACACCATCATGATGAGCTTCGCGTCACTCGGGTTTGTCGGTATCGCCTGGGCGCTGATCGGCTACTCCATCGCTTTTTCCGAGGGGTCCGGGTGGATCGGCGGGCTGCGGTACGCCTTTCTCAACAACGTCCGACTCGACGCTCATGGCTCGATCCCGCATGTGCTCTTCTTTGCCTATCAGGGCACCACGAGCCGGGTGCGGGGACACGGCGGTGAGCTGGAAGAAGTGGAGACCTATCGAGGAATGACGGTCAAGGTCGAACTGCACGACAAGGTGCGACTGGAGATCGGTGTCTCCGACCACTTTGTGGAGCCAACGGTGCGCGCGATTCTCGCCTCGGGAACGGCCGGCAAGGTCGGAGACGGAAAGATCTTCGTCCTGCCTGTGGACAGGGTGTACCGCATTCGCACCGGCGAGCAGGATCAGGCGGCGGTCACGCCCGTCGCGGGCGAGTGAGCATGCGCGGCAATCACATCCGGAACACGTAGCTCACCTTCGCAAACAACCCATCCCTCGTCCTCCGCAGTTCCCGAAACCGAAACTCCTGCGGCTCCTCCATCGTCGACCCGTAGCCCACGTACACCAGCGTCCCAGGCACGGGCCTGTAACTGAACAGCCAGTCCGTGGAGAACTCGTTGGTCGCACTCCCCGTATCGCGAACACCATTCGCGAGGATCGGATTCCCCTCGCGGTCCTCGAGCGCCGACCGTGAACGCGCCGAGTATTGTCCCACAAGCCGGAGGAAGAGCGCGGGGCTCACCTGATACTCCACCTTGACGCGGGGAATCGCCTCGCTCGAGAACCTGGAACCATCCTCCGCGCGCTCCAGCGTCAGCCGCGAGAACTGCACCGACCCCCGCAGCGCCGTGGTCGGCCTGACGTCAAGCGCCGCATCCACACGCGTACTCCTCCCCGGTGCCGCTTCGCGAAAGATCGGAACCTCGCCACGCCCCACGCTCGCGGTTGCGCTGAACAGCCGATGTGTGGGTGTGGTCACGCGCATCGACCCACCCCATTGGTCGCGCTCCTCACCGGGAACGACGAAATCCACCGTGTCGATTTGCGCGCCGGAGCGACGCTCTACCAGCAGCCCGTCGTACAACGCTGGATCGTACGCGAACGCGTTGCGTGATACCGACCCGCCGATCTGCCACCCGCCGCGCAACGTCGCACTCGGCGAAATGGATTCGCCACTCTCGATCTCACCGCGTCCTGCGCCGGAGTGATCCCAGATCCGGTCCACGCCAAAGAACGAACCCCACGTCTGCACCAGCGCATCGCGCGCGCCGTAAAAGCTGAGCCGGTTGAACGCCCGCGCGTTCCTGATGCCCACTCGGTTGACGAAACCGGCGGCCGCGCCGAAGTCGGGCTCGACCGCCCTCAGCGTGTAGTGAAATCCCCACGCGCGCCCGGTTCGGTCCCACGTGGCCTCGAGCAGGGAACCGTTCCGGTTTTCGCCCGCGCTGTCAGTCCACGACTGCGCGGCCTGCAGCTCCAGCCAGTAGAGACGCGAGTGGTACACGCGAAGATCCGCGGCGGCGAGACGCGAAACATCCGCGCCGTCCTCTCTCGCCGTGAATACGCCCCCGACACTGGAGCGCCCTCCGCCCAACGTCCGCTTCGCGCGTGCGACGCCGAACAGCGGCACGTGGTCTCCGTTCCGCGATTGGCGCCGGTCGTCGGCCACGAGCATCGTCGCGACAGTCGCGCCGGCCACCCTCCCCGCCAGCTTGATCCCGCCTAACGGCTCCACGATGCGTCGCGTGTAAATCAGCTGGTTCGGCGTGTCGAACAGCTCCAGCCCCTCGAGGAAAAAAGGCCGCTTCTCCGGATAGAAGAGCGCAAACCGCTCGTTGAGCAGCACCTGGCCGACATCGGCCTCCACCTGCGAGAAGTCGGGATTGACCGTGGCGTTGAGCGACAGGTTCTGCCTGATCCCCCACCGCACGTCGGTGCCGAGGTCGCCGTGGCGCTCGTAGTCCCGTCCGCCGGCGACGGCCCGTGTCCCATCCACTCGGCCCGTCGCGGTTGGCGTGGCTTCGAGCACGAGCCCGCGCTTCATGTCGCGCAGTCCCTCGAGTGTGCCCGACTGCGCGAGAAAATTTGAGTTCGCCCGCACAGCCGGCGCCCACGTGTCCTGGAAGCCTGAGTGCTGCACGCGGCGCAGCACGTGGATTCCCCACCGCTGCACGCGCGCGTCCTGGTAGCGCAGGCTCTTGAAGGGGATGCTGATCTCCACGTCGTACCCACCCTCGACGAGCCGTCCGCGTGATTCGAAGACGTAGTCGGGGTTGAGATCCACGTTGCCCTCGAGCGGATTGATGGTCCGCGAGCCTCCCCCGGTCGCCGAGAATCCCCCCGCGCCGCCGCCGAACTGCGCGCTCCGCGTCCCGTCCTGCTGCACGCCGAGCGCATTCACGCCGAAGAGAAAGGCGTTCTGCCTGTCGTCGTTGGTATCGAGCAGGATCTGAACGTGGTCCTCGCTCGCGATGTTGTCGCGGTTGGCGCGCGTCGCACGCACGACGTCGCCGTGCGCCTCGCGTGCGCGGATGCCAAAGTGAATGGCGTCGGCGGAATACCACACCAGTACTTCGGTCGGCTCGACCGAAGGCAGGCCATCCACGGGCTGATACTGCGAAAAGTCCACGAGCCGTGCAGCGCGGCCCCACACGGGCTCATCGAGCCGGCCATCCACTGTGATCGCGGTGTCGGCACGCGGCATGTCGACGCGCACGTGGTTCGCCCGCCCGCTGTAGACGAGCGTGGAATCTTGCACAAGCACGAGCGTCAGTAGGGCCGTCACGAACATGGAGCGAGAATCTATAGCATCGCTGGACACCGGCAAATCATCCGGCTACGTTCGCCTCCCCGCACGAGACAAACCTCATAGGAGTTCACCGATGTTCAGCCACCCCCGCACACTGGCTGGAGTGTCGTTGCTGACACTCGCCGTCTTCGCCCTTCCCGTCGACGCCCAAAGCATTAGAGACAGGCTCAAGCAGAAAGCCAAGGAAGTGGCCACGCGGAAGGCCGAGCAGCGGGTCGAGGAGACCGTGCGCTGCATGATGGATGATCGAGACTGCATCGCCAAGGCAGAAGCCGCGGGGAAGAAGGTCGAGACAACTGACGCCAGCGGAAATCCGGTCGCCGCCGGTGCGAGCGCCACTGCCGGCGGAGGTGCGGC
>JANNOC010000315.1:0-6745 GCA_031398865.1 Gemmatimonadota bacterium
GCGAGTGCGTCAGCATTCTCACCGATCACTTCAACGCGCCCCAGCGCAACCGTCGCATCGGCAAGCTGAAAGTGCAGCGTGGACACGTCGTTCGGTGTGACGCTCACGACGATGCGAACTGGGCGCCTGTCGAGTTGCCTGGCCTCGACCTCGTATCGGCCTGCCGGTACTCGCTCGATGACAAAGGCACCGGCCGTGTCGGTGATGCTGCCCAGCCGCGTCCCAACCACCGTGATGGACGCACCCTCGAGGGGATGGCCCGTGCCGAACAGCGTGACGGTCCCGCGCATGGCGCCGTGTTGGGCGTACGCCGACGCGGGAACGCACAGAACACAGAGGGCGCTAACGATGTGGCGGATCGAGGTCATCGTGCGACGTGAGAGAAACGAGTGATTGGGGGGCGAAAGAAATCGCGCAGGACACGAACGGTTTTTCTGAGCGGCAAGCCATACGCAATTCGTCCAGGAGTCGCGAACTCTAACCGCACTTGAGCAATCCCGTCAAGTTCTGTCGGGATTCGGCAAGTAACAAGCAGGACACGCGTTAACGGTGGACAACCTCAGGATTGGCAAGCTCCGCTGCGTCAATCCGTGCTCATGTAGCTGCGTAGTCGACCGAGCATGCGGGAGTCGGTGGCTTCCGCGTTGCCAAGCTTCGGCGTCTCGATGACCTTTGCTACCGATGCGAGACGCGCGTCGGTCATGATGCGGCGAAACGGTTCTTCGCCCAGTGCGCCCTCGCCGATCAACTCGTGCCGGTCGCGACGCGATCCCAGCGGCACCTTGGAGTCGTTCAGGTGCATCATGCCCAGCAGCGCGAGGCCGAGGGTGTCGTCGAAGCGCAGGAGCACCTCGTCGTAGGCACTCGCGAGATCGTACCCGGCCGCGAACACGTGCGCCGTGTCCAGGCAAATGCCGACACGATCGCGCACACTCGGTGCGACCCTTCCGATGAGCGCGGCGAGTTCCTCGAACGAGGCGCCGAGTGCGGTGCCGCTTCCCGCGGTGGTTTCGAGCAGCAAACGCGTACGCCCCGGGACAATCTCCAGCGCGGCGCTGATCGCGTCCGCGTTGCGATCCAGCCCGCTTGCGCGATCGTCCATGAAATTCCCCGGATGCGACACGAGCGCGTCGATGCTCAGCCGCTCGCAGCGCTTGAGTTCCGCGATGAAGGAAATCAGCGAGCGCAGGCGCAGAGTGTCGTCAGGCGACGCGAGGTTGATGAGGTAACTGTCGTGGACGCTGGTCGCGACCACACCGCTCTCGCTGAGCGCCTGCGCGAAGGCGCTGCATTCCGCGTCGTCGCAGTCGCGCTCGGCCCAGCGGTTTCCCTGCTTCGAGAAGAGCTGCATCGCGGTGGCGCCAATCGATCGGGCTCGCGGCGGGGCCGCCGGTGTCCCGCCCGCGGCGGAGACGTGCGCGCCGAGTGGAGCGTCGGAGGGGTGTGCGGGCGTCACTCGAACTCGGAGGACCGGCCGCGCACCGAGCGGCCGCACCGCGGACAATGCAGGTCGCCCTCCTCGCCGAGCGCGTAATCGTAATTCCGTCCGCAGGAGCACTCGGCGGCGAGCGAGTCGTTGCCGCAGGCAAGGCAGAAACGATCGTCCGGGTCGTACGCCCGGAACTGCCCGCAGGTCTCACACCGTTTCGTCACCTTCGTCGCGGAGGTCATGCGTTAGCGGCGACCGCGCAGCCATTCCAGCGGATCCACTGACCGGCCCTTCGGACGCATCTCGAAGTGCAGATGCGCGGGGAGATCGGGGTCCGTGCTACCGACGGTCCCGATCGTCTGTCCCTTCCGGATCCGCATGCCTCTGGTGACATCCACCCGCTGCAGCGAGCCGTATACGGAATAGTCTCCGCCGCCGTGCTGCACGATGACAGTGAGGCCGTACGTGCTGAACGGTGCGGTATACACCACCTCGCCGCTCGAGACTGCCTTCACGATCGTCCCGGCCGGCGCGGCGATGCCAATGCCCTTCCACGACACCGTCGTATTGTTCGGATTCACGACGCGCCCATAGCGATAGATGATCTCGCCGTCCACTGGCCAATCGAGCTTGCCGAGGTCGGCGGTGCGCAACGTGCTCGCCGTCGGCGCGGGCGCATTCGACCGGGACTCCGCGCGTCGGCGCGCCGCTTCGAGCGCCGCGATCACGTCGCCGAGCCGCGCTTCGTCGCGCACGATCTGCGCGAGTCGGGATTTCGCGCGCTGCGTCTGGCGTTGCGCGTCCACCAGGCTCCGGGCCCGTTGCTCCTCGAGCGAGCGAAGGCGTTGCTCCTCCTCCGCCTTGGCCGCGCGGTTCTGCTCGACCTCGGTCTGGAGACGCAGGAAGAGCGAGCGCTGACCGCGGATCTGATTGCGCAGCTCTTCCACTCGTTTGACCAGCGCTTTGTCGCGCTGCGCCAACAAGTGCAGATACTTGTACCGGGCGACGAGCGCTCCGATGGACTGTGCCGAGAGCAGCACCTCCCCGGAGTACAGTGGCCCGCGCTTGTAGATGTCCACCAGCCGGCGCTGCAGCACGGCGCGCTTCACCGCCAGCTCGTCCTCCGCGCGCACCATGCGCGACGTCGCGCCGCCGACTTCCGTGGTAATGGACGACAGCTGCGCATCGAGCGAGCGCACGAGACGAGCCGTTGCGTCCGCCTGGCGATCCAGATTGGAGACTTCCTCGGAGAGATCGTGCACGGTGCCCTGCAACTCGCTCATGCGTCGCTGCAGCTCCGCGCGCTCGCGGCGAATGCGCTCCAGTGCCTGCTGTTGCGCGCGCAGCCGGGCATCGGGCGTGTCCTGTGCAGAAAGCGGCGACAGCGCTGTGAGTACCGCGATCGCGGCTATCCAGACCGCGCGCATCACACGCGCCGCAGGTGCCTGCCGACGGCGAACGCGCTTCCGAGCAGCCCTATCAACGCGCCCCCAAGAATGCCGGCGAGCGCGAGCTCGCGATCGAAAAACGCCGTCCGAATGAAATACTGGTCGATGGTCCGGTTCGCGAGCCAGGTGAGGAGCAGCGCCAGCAGGCCGCCGAGCACGCCCTTCGCGAAGCCTTCGATCAGAAAGGGCAGGCGCACGAAGCCGTCGGTCGCGCCGACCAGACGCATGATGGTAATTTCGCGGCTGCGCGCCAGGACGGCCATGCGAATCGTCGCGCCGATGATGATGATCGCGACCGCGGCGAAGGCAAGGCCAAGCACTGTGCCGACCACGGCCGCGACGGTGCGCACCCGGTGCAGCTTCTCCACCCACTCCTCGCCGTACCGGACGTCGTCAATGAAGGGATACACTCCGACTCGCTCGGAGACGGCCTGCACCGTTACGGGGTCGCGAAACCCCTCCTTCAGACGTATCTCGAGCGACGCCGGCAGAAACGCGTTCTCCAATACGTCGCGAAACTCCTCGAGATCCTGCTTGGCACGGGAGAGCGCGTCGTCCTGTGTCACGTACACAACGCGCGCGACCTCGGGGAATCCACCGATGTCGCCCATCGCCGCCGCGATCGCCTCGACCGAAGTCCCTTCCGCGACGAAGGCGCGGATCTCGACGCGATCCTCCACTTCGCGGAGCGCGTTGCGAAGATTCAACGCGACGAGACTGAAGAGACCGAAGGCGAAGAGCGAAAACGCGATCGTCGTGATGCCAAGGATGCTGAGGAGCGGCGCGCGGTGGAACGCCGCGAGCGCTTCCCGAAGCGCCAGCCTCACGAGAGCGCCTCGGTGTTGGAGGGCTCCGGTGTGACGGGCTGATCGAGCGAGTCGAAGACCACCTGGCCGTGATTCAGCTCGATGGTGCGGTACTCGGAGCGCCGAATGAGCTCGAGGTTATGCGTCGCCATCACGACGGCGGTGCCTGACGCGTTGATCTCGCGCAGCAACTGAAAGATGCCGCGCGTCGCACGGTCGTCGAGGTTGCCCGTCGGCTCGTCGGCGATGAGAACGACCGGATCGTTGACCAGCGCGCGCGCGATGGCGACCCGCTGCTGCTCGCCCCCCGACAGCTCCTGGGGGAGACTGGTGGCCTTGGACACGAGTCCGACCTGCGTCAACAGACGGCTGACCTTGGGCGCGATCGTGGCTCGAGGCGCGCCGGTCACTTCCATCGCGAACGCAATGTTCGCTTCGGCGCTGCGGTCTTCCAGCAAGCGATAGTCCTGGAAGACGATGCCGAGCTTGCGCCGCAGCGCGGGGATGTCACCACGGCGGAGCGTGCGGGTGCTGATGCCCGTTACCGCCACGTCGCCATGCGTCGGCAGGTCGTCCGCGTAGACGAGGCGCAAAACTGTGCTCTTGCCCGAGCCGCTCGGCCCGGTGAGAAAGAGGAACTCGCCGCGCGCCAGATGAAACGAGATGTCGTTCAGCGCGATTCCCACGCGCGGGTATTCCTTGGTCACGTGCGCGAAGCGAATCACGTGACCGTCCCGCGCTCCTCGAAGTCCGACTCGGATTCGATCAGCCGCCAGCTGGATTTCGCCGTCACCGTATCCACGATGGCCTTGAGCAGCCCGATCAGGATCGGGCCCAGCAGAATGCCGGCGAGACCGAAGGTGTACACGCCCGTGACCAGTCCCAGGAACATCCAGTAGAAGTTGAGCACCTGCGACTTTTGCGCCGCGAGCTTGGGTCGGAGAAACGTGGAGATGAACACCGTGTTGAGCAGAAAGCCGATGATGATCATGAGCGCCGCGGCCACGGGCTGATCGCGATACACCAACAGCCACATCGCCACCGGTACGTACACGCTCCACGAGCCGACGATCGGGAAGAATCCGATAATGAAGGAAAGCATTGCGAGGACGCCGGCCAGCGGCACCTGAAACGCGAGGTTCATCATGAAGATGATCGCCGTCTTGAGCGATTGGGTGAGTAGCGTGGCGTAGATCGCTCCGTACAGGACTCCATTGACGTTATGCTCCAGCGCGGCGCCCAACTCGGCGTACCGCGGCGGAACCTGAGCACGGAGGTATCCGGCGATGCGCTCCGAGTCGGTGAAGATATAGAACGCGGTGAACAGGAAGATGGTCGTCGCGACCGAGAACTCGACGATCACCTCCTGCACGATGCCGGGAATCTTTCCGCCGTAATCCGAGGCGCGCAGGACGGCTTCACGCACGGATTGGGAGACATCCTTGCCCCGGAACAAGGTCAGGCGCTCGATACCCTGTTCGATGCGGCCGGCCACTTCCCCCTGGTGCGTCGCGAGGTATTTCACGACGTCGCGAAGTTCCAGATAGCTGTAGGCGATGGCGCCCAGCACGGGAACGATGATGATCATCAGAGTCAGAATGGCGGCGAGGCTCGGACGCTTCACCCGCGCACGGACGATCAGATAGAGCGGGCGCAGATACACCGCGATCACGACGGCAAGTATCGCCCCGATGATCACCTTGCGCACCATCCACGTGAACAGCACGACGACGATGACGAAGAGCAGCGTCGTGACGAGGATGCGCCGGAACTCGGGCAGCGTCAGATCCGCGATCCGCGCGTTGACCCGACGCTCGGTGCGGCGGCGTTCCCCCTCGCCCGCCGTTCCCTCGACAAGACTCACTTCAGCGCCTGTTCCAGGTCCGCGATGAGATCGTCCGCATCCTCGATTCCGACACTCAGGCGCAGGAAGCCGTCTGGAATGCCGATCTTCGCGCGGGCTTCGGCGGAGAGATGTGCATGGGAAGTGAAGCGCGGCTCGCTGACGAGCGAGTCCACTCCGCCCAGACTCGGCGCATGCGTGAACAACTTGACCCGTCGAACGAACTTGTCGGCCGCCTTGGCGCCGCCGGCCAACTCGATCGCCAGCATCCCACCGAAGCCGTCCAGCGATTCCTTCGCGACTTCATGATCGGCATGATCCGGCAGCCCGGAGTAATGCACGCGCTTCACGTCCTTGCGCTGCGCACACCACTGCGCGAGCCGAAGGGCGTTGTCGTTTTGCCGCCGGACGCGCACGTCGAGTGTCTTGAGCCCGCGCTCCAGCAGCCAGCAGGCGAACGGGTCGGGTGCCTGTCCCCACAGCATCATCTTCTGCCGGACTTCCTCGATATAGGGGGCCGTCCCGACCACCACGCCGCTGAGGATGTCATGATGCCCATTGAGATACTTTGTCGCCGAGTGGATGACGACGTCAGCGCCGTGCTCCAGCGGCCGGAAGTTCACCGGGCTCGCGAAGGTGGAGTCGATGACCAGGGCAAGGCCATCCTCCTTGGTGAGGTAGCTGATGGGCTTCAGATCGAGCACGCGGCAGGTCGGGTTGACGGGGGACTCGACGAAAATGACGCGCGTCTCCTTGCGGATGCGTTTGCGCCAACCGCGCGTCTCCATGGGATCCACGAGCGTGACGTCGATCCCCATCGAAGTGAACTCCTGCGTCAGCAGCCTGTGCGTCCCGCCGTAGATCCAGGCGCTCGCGAGCAGGTGGTCGCCAGGGCGCAGCAGCGCGAGCAGCGCGCATGCCGTCGCGCCCATTCCGCTGGAGAGCACGAGCGCGGCCTCCGCGCCTTCCAGCAAGGCGATCCGTTTCTGCACCAACTCCGCGTTCGGCGTGTTGCCATAGCGCGGATAGCGCAATCCTTCGCTCGTGCCGGTCTCCTGCACGTAGTTCACGGACTGGAAGATCGGCGTCACCACCGGCGTATCGGGGTCGCCATGATCGGACCCGCCATGCAGCGCGATCGTCGAGAGGCCTTGCGGTCTGGCTTTGCGTATCATGCGAGAGATTCCTTCAAGCGAAATGTCCGCGTCGCGCCGCGCGA
>JANNOC010000344.1:0-1537 GCA_031398865.1 Gemmatimonadota bacterium
AAGAAGGTGCTCGCGTACTCCACCGTCTCGCAGCTCGGCTACATGTTCATCGGCGTCGGCGTCGGCGCCTACACGGCGGGCATCTTCCATCTCGTTACCCACGCCTTCTTCAAGGCGCTGCTCTTCCTCGGCTCCGGGTCCGTGATCTACGCGATGCACCACGCGTATCACGCCATGCATAACGAGGCGGAGGACGCGCAGGACATGCGCAACATGGGCGGCCTCGCCCGCTATATGCGCGTGACCTGGATCCTGATGTGGATCGCCACACTGGCCATCGCGGGGATCCCGCTCTTTGCCGGCTTCTTCTCCAAGGACGAGGTCCTCGGCGGCGTCTTCACACGCATGCAGGGGTCGACGCTGGCCGACGTGCGCTGGCTCGGCATCCCGGGCACGACGGTGCTCGCCGTGGTGTACGCGTTCGGCCTCGCCGCCGCGCTGCTCACCGCGATCTACATGACACGGATGATGCTGTACACCTTCCACGGCCCCAATCGCACCGGCGACGGGGAGCGCTCGCATCTGCACTCGGCGCCCTGGATCATGACGCTGCCACTGGTGGTGCTGGGGATCCTGAGCGTCGCGGGAGGCTGGCTCAACGTCCCGCATCTGCTCGCCAGCATTGGCCCGGAAGGCATGCTGCATCACTGGCTGGAGCCCGTCGTCGGGCCGTCAGAGCTGCGCATCACCCAGGGCGCCGCGCCGCACCTCAACGCGAATGTCGAGTGGGTGCTGATCGGCGCCGCCGTCGCCATCGCGATCCTTGGCATTGTCGTCGCGCTCGTGCGACTGCGCCCCGCGAAGCTGGTGTCGGCTCGTCAGGCACCGGTGGAGACTGGGTTCGAGCGCGTGCTCGCGCACAAGTACTTCGTGGACGAAGGCTACGATCGCGTCGTCGTGCAGCCGGTGGTGAAGGGCTCGCGCTACGTACTGTGGAAGGTGATCGACGTCGGGTGGATCCACAATCTCGGCATCAACTGGACAGCGTGGCGCGGATCGCAGTTGATGGGATGGCTTGGGTCGCGCCTGCAATCAGGCCAGGTGGGCACATACGCCTGGGTGCTCGTCGCCGGCGTGATCGCGGTGCTCGGCGCCTTCACGCTTCGGTAATCCATGCAATCGTTCCTGGCCTCCGTAGGATACAACGACTGGATCCTCCTGGTCCTGCTCGGTCTGCCGCTGTTCGGCGCGGTACTGCTGTGGGTGCACGGCGCGCTGGTCGCGCGGCACGACGGCGATCCGTCCGCCGGTAATTCGGCAGTCCCGCGCAGGGTGACGCTGCTCGTCCTGCTGGCGGAGTTCGTCGTCTCCGCCGGTTTATGGTGGTCGCTGGACAGCGCGTCCAGCGACTGGCAGGCGCGCTTCTCCACCGACTGGATTCCCCAGTGGGGAATCCGCTTCGATCTGGGCATCGACGGCATCGCGCTCATGATGATTCTGCTTACCACCTTCCTCATGCCGCTCGCCGTACTGGGAAGCTGGACGGGCATTCGCCGGAAGCAGCACTCGTACTACGCGCTCCTGCTGATCCTCACCA
>JANNOC010000365.1:0-11879 GCA_031398865.1 Gemmatimonadota bacterium
CGCCCTGCAGTTCAAGTCGGGTGGGCGATACCAGCCGATCTCGCATGCGACGCTCGCGGACCGCGTGAGGCGTACCGCGTTAGGCTTGCGTGCACTCGGCGTCAAGCGCGGCGATCGCGTCGCCATTCTCTCGGAAAACCGGCCCGAGTGGGCCATTGCCGATTATGGATGTCTGACGGGTGGCACCGCCGACGTGCCGGTGTATCCAACGCTGCCCGCGTCCCAGATCACGTACATCCTGAAGGATTCCGGCGCCGTGGCGATCTTCGTGTCCGGCGCGGCGCAGGCCGAAAAGATCGTGGCGATTCGGGGCGAGCTCCCGGGCTTGCGACACGTGATCGCGTTCGACGAGGGCACGCCGGGCACGGACATGTCGCTGGCCGAGCTGGAGGCGCGCGGCGCAGCCGCGGACAGCGCCACCGCGGCCGCGACGTACCGGTCGGAGGCGCTCGATGTCAGGCCGGACGACCTCGCGACGATCATCTACACGTCAGGCACCACCGGCGAGCCGAAGGGGGTGATGCTCACCCATGACAACATCTACTCCAACGTCATGGCGGCGATGAAGAAGGTGCCGTTCGCGGGACAGGACACCGCCCTCAGCTTTCTTCCGCTCTCGCACATTTTCGAGCGTATGGCGGGGCACTATCTCATGATGACGACCGGCACGTCGATCGCCTACGCCGAATCCATCGACACCGTACCGATCAACATGCAGGAGGTGCGTCCCTCGCTGGTGTTGTCGGTGCCACGGCTCTATGAGAAGATGTTTGCGCGCGTGCTGGAGAACGCGCTGGCCGGCGGCGCGATCAAGAGCCGCATCTTCTTCTGGGCGCGCGGCGTCGCCGATCGCTGGGCCGACGAGAAGCTGGCCGGCCGCACGCCCGGGGGATTCCTCGCCTTCAAGTACCGGATCGCGCAGAAGCTGGTGTTCTCCAAGCTGCAGGCGCGCACCGGCGGGCGCCTGCGCTACTTCGTGTCCGGGGGCGCGCCGCTCGCGCCCGAGATCAACAAGTTCTTCTACGCGGCGGGACTGGTGATTCTCGAAGGCTACGGACTGACGGAGACGTCGCCGGTGATCGCGGTCAATGAGCCCAATGCGTTCCGGATCGGCACGGTGGGCAAGCCGGTGGATGGCGTCGAGGTGACGATCGCGCCCGACGGCGAGATCCTGACGCGCGGCCCTCATGTCATGAAAGGCTACTACAACAAGCCGGACGCCACGAAAGAAGCCATCGATAGCGACGGATGGTTCCACACCGGCGATATCGGTGAGTTGCGCGATGGATATCTCGCCATCACGGACCGCAAGAAGGACATCATCGTTACCGCGGGCGGAAAGAATATCGCGCCGCAACCGATCGAGAATCGTGTCAAGACCAACAAATACGTCGCCCAGGCCGTCATGATCGGCGACAAGCGCAAGTTCCCGGTGATGTTGATCGTCCCGAACTTCGAACAGCTGGAGAAGTGGGCGAAACGCAAAGACCTGATCTGGACCGACCGCGCACAACTGCTCACGATGCCCACCGTCCAGGCGAAGATCGACAAGGAAGTCCAGGGGCAATTGAGTGGACTCGCGCACTTCGAGACGCCAAAGAAGGTCGCGCTGATACAGGAAGATTTTTCTATCGAGCGTGGCGAGCTGACGCCGACCCTCAAGGTGAAGCGCAAGGTGATCGACCAGCACTACAAGGGCCTCATCGACTCGCTGTACACGGCGCCGGCCACTGAGTAGCGTGCGCGGCACCGCCGAAGGGATCGGGGGTACCACCCTGATCACAAGTTACCACGAACCGGGAGCTTCCATGCGAGGGATGCTTGGCCTTGTCGCGCTGGTGGCGACGCTTAGCGGATGTCACAAGCGCATCGATCTGATCGACACGGGGCCTGCCCGCGCGGAAACCCAGACCACCTCCATCTGGGGCGACTGGCTGCTCGCTACGCCGCCGGATTCCACCGTGTTTCAGGGCGCGTCCACGGTGGAGCTGCTGCTGAATCCGGGGAGTTTCGTGATCACGGCGAACTACACCGGTCGGGCGCCGATGATCGTGCGCGGATCCGCAACGCTGGCTGAGACGAGTCTGTTGACGCTGATTCCGGAGGCGGGGGGCGAAGGACTCGCGCGATCCGGCGCGATGTTCATGGCGCCGGGCCAGCCATTGACCCTCCAGGCGACGGCAGCGGGAGGAACGATGGTGTTCGCGGCGCCAAGCGCCGATGTCGCGGTGCCCACATCAGTGTGGCACAAAAAGGATCAGGCGAAAGCCGCGGGGCAGGCGACGCCCTGATCGTGCGCTCTCGGGCTCGGCGCGCGAGCGCGCCGGCCCGTCAGCGCTGACCCGTCCGGCTCAGCGTGACGGGAGCGCTCACCGCGCTTTCACGTTCTCCCACCCAGCATTCGCTGTCGCGCGCGAGCTCACGAATCTCCGCCGGCACGCCGACAGGCACGGGAGCCAGTAACCGGCCGAGGGGCGCGAGCGCGCGGACCGCGCCGAGCATGATGCCGGCATGCGCGGCGCCCTGATTCGAGAGCGCGATCCCGCGGGCGCTACCCGCGGCGATGGGAACCGAGTCGCGGGAACGCACGGCGGCCACTCCCTCCAACGGCTCCGTGTCAGAAGCGGGGTTGAGCAGGATGAGCGGAATCGTTGTCAGCGCGCGCAGCGATACGGCGTGGCGCGTCCATTCCCCTTCGAGAACGGCGAGGCCGTGCGCGTCCGCGAGACCCAGCAACGCGCCGAGATACACACCGCGATCGTCGCGCGGCTGCTGCACCGTGGACGTCGCCGTGTTCGTGGACGCCGCAGCGTCAGCGGCCTCGGGGGCATCGTCGAAGTACACAACGCCGTCGCGAATCGGATAGCGAGCATCACACACCGGGCAGCCGAGCGACCCACGCAAGATGGCACGTCCATCCATCCGGTCGAAGGCGCCCACCAGCCAGCTATCGGCGTGCGCTCGCGGGCAGCGCAGCGAGTCCACGAGCTCGATGAACATGCGCGACCCGCGAACGCTCAGCTGCGCGAAAGGCGCAGTTCGTCCACGTTGACCTCGCGTGAGCGCGTCACCACGAAGAGGACGACGTCGGCGACGGCGTCTGCGCCGAGCATCGCCGCGCGCGGCGTGAAGCCGGCGCGCGCGTCGGGCCCGATGGAGTCCCACAGCGCGGTGTCCACGGGCCCTGGCGAGACCAGCGTCGCGCGCACGCCGCTCCCGCGCAGCTCGCCGCGAATGACCTCGTGCAGGGCGCGCGCGCCGAACTTGCTGGCGGCATAGGCGCCGTTCTCCGGGAAGGTCGCGCGGTCGGCGATGGAGCCGATCGTGACGATGTGGCCGCTGCCCCGCTCGCGCATCCCGCCAAGGAACGCGCGCAGGAAGAGGAATGGCGCAACGAGATTGACGTCGAGGATCTCCGTAAACGTCGCCGCGGACGTCTCCTCGATACGCGCGAGCTGAAACGCGCCGGCACTGTTCACCAGAATGTCCGGCGCGCCGCCGTGCTGCATCACAACGCGCTCCGCCGCGTCAGCGATCTGATCGCGACGCGTGACATCGCAGGGGACCGGCATGGCGCGCTCTCCGATCGCCGCGGCTTCGCGCGCCAGGATGTCAGCCGAGCGCGCCAGCATCGCCACGCGAGCGCCCGCCGCAGCGAGCGCACGTGCGGTGGCGAGGCCGATACCGCGCGAAGCGCCGGTGACGACCGCCGTGCGCCCGGCGAGCGCCGCCGTCACGCCAGCGACGAGAACGCCACGTGCGCGAGGCGCAGGAACTCGTCTCGCGTCTTGGCGTCGTCGCGGAAGCTACCGCGCAGCGCGGAGGTGATGGTCTTGGAGTTCTGCTTCTCCACGCCGCGCATCATCATGCAGAGGTGCGAGGCTTCGATCACGACCCCGACACCGTGAGGGCTCAGCATCTGCTCCACCGCCTCCGCGATCTGTTCGGTGAGCCGCTCCTGCACCTGCAGCCGCCGGGCGAACATCTCGACGATGCGCGGAAGCTTGGAGAGTCCCACGATGCGTCCCGCGGGGATGTAGGCGATGTGCGCCTTGCCGAAGAACGGCAGGAGGTGATGCTCGCATAACGAATACAGTTCGATGTCGCGCACCATGATCATGTTCGCGTGCGGCTCATCGAAGAGCGCGCTGCCCACGATGGATTCGAGCGACATCTCGTAGCCGCGTGTCAGCCAGCTCATGGAGCGCGCGACGCGAGACGGGGTGCGCAGCAATCCCTCGCGCTCGGGGTCCTCTCCGAGAAGCCCGAGCTGGCGCCGCATGAGCTGCGCATACTCCCGGAGCTCCGGGGAATCGAGCTCGGGGGTGTCGTCGTCGGCGCGCTCTTCGGCGGCGACGGCGTCCGAGGCCAGCACAGGACGCTTATTCGCCCGCGTATTCGACATAGTTGTTTTCCGTTTCCCAGAGCCTGTGCCGGGCGAGGCGCGCGGGGGCCACCCGCGGCTGGATGATCCGCCAGAATGCGAGGACGATGTTCTCCGACGTCGGAATCGCATCCCGCATGAAGGCGACGTCGAGATTGAAGTTCCGGTGATCCACGTGCTCGATCACCTCGCGCTGCACGATCGCCTTGAGCGCGCTGAGATCCATCACGTACCCCGTTCGCGCATCCACCGGCCCGGTCACGGAGATCTCCAGCACGTAGTTGTGCCCGTGCCAATTCGGATTGTTGCACTTGCCGAACGTGGCGTCATTCTCCGCGTCGGACAGAGCCGGGTTGTGCACGCGATGCGCCGCGTTGAAGCGCATGCGCCTCGTGACGGTGACCTGTGGCGCCATTCCACTCCTGTCGTCGGCCGAATCAGTGCGCGGACCTTGAGCCGCTCGTGTGCGCGCCGTAGCTTCCCGGAATCGAAACGGGGCGGCGGCTAAATGCAAGAAGCTCCGCCGGTGAGCGGAGCTTCCTGACGTGTTGGAACGAAGAGGATTTTTGAAGCCCGGTCGAATGTATGAGGCCCTCACCATGCCTTCCGCCTTCCCCGCGCTGGGGCGTGACGTCAACACGGATTATCGAACCCACCCGATGGACTTGTTGGCTCAAAAATTAAGTCTCTTCGCCCCGTTATTGGTGGCCAAGGCCCAATCTAGGACTGGGACTTCGGCCGGTCAATCACCCCGAGCGCGCGAGCGCGGAGTGTTCATGGACCTGGGAATTCTGGCGGCCGTCGCCATGCTCGCCGTCTGGGCAGTGGGAACGTTTTTCTTCGAAGCGCCCGGGTGGCTGCATATCCTGCTGACCGCCGGGCTCTTCCTGCTCATCTGGCGCATCACCGTTCGCGGTACGAGCCCAACGAAACGCGCGGACGAATAGCACGCGACAGCCCGCGGTGCGCGAGCGGTACTCGCGCGAGGAGTGCACGATGGCAGGGAACCCACGGTGATGCACCGGGGCTCGGGGAGCGGCGCACGCACCGCGCTCGCCGTGGCGGAGCAGCCGCTCGCGGTCACGACGGTGGATCGCCGCAAGCCCGTGCTGATCACCGGCGCGGCGGGGCTGGTCGGAACGCATACCTGTCGTGAGCTCGTGCACCGTGGATGGAAGATCCGTGCACTGGTTCGCACGCCAGGCAAGGCGGCGGCGCGGCTGGGGCAGTATCCGCTCGAGTTGCGGGTTGGCGATCTGCGCGACGCGGATGTCGTCGCCGCCGCGCTCGAGGGGGTCGGGGCCATCGTGCATCTCGCCGCAATCGCCATCGAGCGGCTAGGCGAGAGCTACGAATCCATCAACACCGAGGTGACGCGATCCCTGCTGCACGCCGCGAGGCGCGCCGGCGTTCCGCGGTTCATTCATGTGTCCCAGAACGGTGCGTCGAGTACCTCGCCCTTTCGTTTCCTGCGAAGCAAGGGGATCGCCGAGGACCTCGTGGTGGCGAGCGACCGGCAATGGACGGTGTTGCGCCCGTCGGTGATCTTTGGCCGGGAAGACGCCTTCACCATGCTTATCGCGCGCCTGGCGCGCCTCACGCCGTTCGTCCTCCCGCTCCCGGACGGAGGACGCGCGCGCTTTCAGCCAATCTCCGCAGACGACGTTGCCCGGGTGATCGCCCTCGTCCTCGAGCGCCCGAAGACCGTGCATGGCCGATACGCACTCGGCGGCGTGACGCCGCTGTCGCTGCGTCAGATGAGCGAACGCATTCTGGTCGCGATGTCGGCGTCCCGGCGGATCATCGCCGTACCGATCGCGCTGCTGCGTCCGCTGATCGCGATCGCCGAACGGCTGCTCCCCCGTCCGCCGGTCACGACGAGCCTGCTGCAGCTACTGCGGATCGACAACGTCGTCCCCGAGAATGCGCTGAACGAGGTGTTCGGCATCATCCCTGCCCCCTTCGCCGCGGAGGAGCTGAACTATCTACGCGGGACGACGACACGCGGCGCGATCGCGTGGATGCTGGGGCGCTGAGCGACTCGCTTACGCGTCAGCCAGAGGGGCGTCGGACGCCGCAGCATCGTCGCTGAGCGGTCGCCGGTCGGGATGCGGGTTGGGGATGTTCCGGCGGGCCCATTCCGCGGCCAAGGCCGCCCACGCGGCGTCCGAGAACTGCCGCGGCCAGGAGTGCGTCAGCGCCTGCAGCTGCGCGTCTTTGAGGCGGCTGTAGTGATCGATCCAATCAATTTCGCGTGGCACAGCGCCTCCGGACGAATGCGCGGCGCGCGAGTGACGCCGCGCGTCCGCCAACAGTCAAATTGGCGAGTGCCGCTAGCAAAGTGGAGGGGACGTCACTGGCGCATCGCACCTTTCTGGATTCCGCGGGCGTGAGATGGATCGCGTGGGATGTCACGGCGGAACGGCTAACCCAGCATGCCGAGCGTCGCGCGCGTGACCGGCGACACCGGCAGCTCCCCATCGCAGGCTCCGATCGCCGCACGGGCGAGCGGCGCGGAGCGGTGAGCCCGGAGATGACGCACGGATGGCTGGCCTTTCGCTCGGCGCTCGAGCTGCGGCGCGTGCTGCCCATTCCGGCCGGATGGGAGCAAATGACGGACACCGAACTGGAGCGGCTGTGCCGCACCGGAGTGGTGAGCACCGAACGCGTGCCGCCCCCAGGGTAGCCGTCACCGCTCAGATCTCCCAGTTCGACAATACGATACCGCTCGACGCGCGCGCTTCTTCGTAACCCGCCAGCGTCATGCGCAAGTCGCTCCAGCGCACGCGTCCACCGAGCGCGACCAGCTGCTGATAGGCCGTTGCATACTCCCCTTGCACGCGCAGCGCCACACGGCGCGTGCCGCTGCGGCGCGCAAAGTCACACAGCTGCGGGATCATCCTCTGCAGCGAGCCGGCGTCGGAGAGCACCAGCTTGAGCACCCGCAACTCTTCGCGGACCCGCCCTTCCACGAGTGGAGCCGTGTGGCACAACGCGAAACCAGCGAGCGTCTGCTTCTCCCAGAGCAACACTGTGTCGCCGAGCGCGAGCTCCTCGGTAAGACGGATCTCACGGGTGAAATCATATCCGGCGATCTGCGACGCCGTGAGCACGGCACATTGCGCGACCACATCGTCCCGCTCGCGTTCCGGCAACCGGCCGAGGAGGGGGGCGGGGCGTTCCGTCGCGATCGCATCCGCGGTGACGGTCAGCGTGAGCCGTGAGGGGACAAAGCCGAGCCCCGAGTAGAAGCCGATGTTGTCCATCGTTCGCGGCATCGTTTCCAGACCGATGACCTGCGCGCCGCGCGCGCGCAGCCAGTCGACGCCCGATCGCACAATGGTCTTGCCGATCCCGCTGCCCTGATACTGCGGGCGAACCGCCAGCGGACCCATCCACCCTTCCACACCCGAGCAGTGCGCGATGTTGAACGCGGCGATCTCGTCACGCGGGCCGCGCCACAGTTGTGCTCCGCCCCCGGCGTCGCGCACCGCGAAGCGCCAGATGGCTGGATTGAGGTGCGGCACGCGGACGCCGACCATCCCGTCGCGGTGATACCGTTCGGTAAACGCGTCGCTGAACACGTCGTTGAGCGCGGGAATATCCGCGTTCCGGACAGCGTGCGGGCCGTCCATCTCGCTCGTGTGTTTCCAACTGCGCACGATTGCCATCAGGTCGCCCCCACGACAGCGACTTCGCCGTCTTCGCTGCCCCCTCCCCCGTTGTCCTCGCTCAGCGCGAGCTCGGGCAGCATCACCGCATCCCGCTGTTCCACGAGCGAGCTGCCGTGCTCCTCATCGTATCGCAGCGTGATTACCCGGTCCACGCCTTCCCGCACCGACTCGATGTGCGTGATGAGAATCACCTGCTCGAACCGGTCGTGCAGCTTTCGCAGGAGCGCGACGACGCCCTGCCGCCGCACGTCGTCCAGCGAGCCAAACACTTCGTCGAGAATCAGCAGGGAGAACGCCTGTCCCGCACGCTCCGCGATCATCTGCGAAATGGCCAGCCGCAGCACCAGATTCGCGAGATCTTCTTCCCCGCCAGAGATGACTGGCTTGGGGACACCGTCTTCCAGCACGATGATATTGTACTGATCGTCCAGCTCCAACTCGGAATAGCGACCGTCCGTCAACTCGCTGAGGAAGGAGCTCGCGAGCTCCGACAATTCCGGGCGCATCGTGAGGTTGAGCTCCGCGCGCAAATCGCTGAACGCGCGATCCAGTTCGTCGTGCAACCGCTTGTCTGTTTGCAGCTCCGTGAGTCGCAGCTGCATACGCTGGCGTTCCGCGGCCGTTCGTTCGGCCGACTCACGAAGTGCCTGAGCGGCACCGAGCTCGGCTCGGGCACGCACACCTTCCAGCTCGCACGCTCGCGTCGCCGCGGTGGCCGACTCGAAGGCAGACTTCAACGTCTGGAACTCTTCCTCCGAGAGCACCACAGCAGTTCGGCGCGCGCGCAACTCTTCCACGCGCTCGCGTGCCACTGCCAGCGCACGTCCCATGCGCTCGCGATCGTTGCGCAAGCGCGGTTCGCGCGACACCAACGCGGCCAGCCCCGTCGCGTTCGCCTCCTCCGGCAGGAGACGCTGCAGCTCGCGCGACAGCGTGTCGTGCCGGCCGGGATCATACCCTCCCGGAATCGCAGCGAGCTCCGCGTGGAGAATCGTTTGCCGCCCGTCCTTGACCGAGAGATCCCGCCGCAGTGAGGCGAGTTCGCCAACTGCCGCCTGCACTTTCGCGAGCTTGCGTTCGAGCGCCGCCGCATCCGTCGCGAACGTCCTGCGTGCCTCGTCGAGCAGGACAATGGCCTCCGGCGTGGGCCTGAGTTGTTCCTTGCGATCCTTGAAATAGCGTCCATCCACGGCAACCGTCTCGATCTGCGTGTCGAGGAGGTCCAAAACGGGTCTATAGGAGTCGCCAAGCGACCGACTGCACGTCGGGCACGCGCCGTCCTCCCCCAGTGCCACGAGACGCTCGCGCTGCTTCCGGAGATCGTTGTACTGGGCGCGGAGCGCGTGCCGCCGCGTCTCCGCCTCCTGCTGGTCGCGCACCCAATCGGCTCGCCGCTCATCCAGATCGCGTTCGCATTCGGCGAGCCGCGCTCGCACCGCGGCGAGCTCCGCGGTCACCTCCCCTTCGAGCACCGGCGCCCCTTCCCGCGTCGCCAGGCGCTCGCGCAGCCCCGCCAGATCAGCCAGCAGTGCGCGCTCCGCGTCCTGCAATGCCTGACGCCGCCCGTCGTCGCGACGCAGCTGATCCAGTGCCTGCATCTCGGCGCGCATCCCCGCGAGCGGGGCGATCCGAACCGTGAGCGCCGCGAGTTCCCGCTGTGATGCGATGACGTCGCGCAACTCTCCCTCAATGCGCGCGCCCTCGCGTGCCAGCGACGTTTCCTCGCTCTCGGCCACCGCCAACTCGCTGGCGAGGGCCTGCATGCGCTCGCGCTCGCGTCCGGCGCGCTCCCAGCGCGGAGCCACGAGCGCGAGTGCCGCGGCCGCCGCGACGCGCCGTGCGTCCGCGTCGGCGAAGCAGGCTTCGGCGTGGGCGAGCCGCTCCCGTGCGTCGGCCAGCATGGTGTTCACGCGCGACTCGTCAGGCAAGGCAGAGCTCAGCCCGGCCACTTCCGCGACCAGAAGCCGGCGCCGGTCGCGCACAAGCTCCTGCGCTCCACGCAAGCGCTCGTAGCCGAGCACACGGCTGAGGAACTGCGCGCGTTCCGACGGCCCCATCGCCGCCATCACGTTCAGCTCCTTCTGGCCGGTGAAGTAGGTATTGAAGAACTCCAGGCGGCTCATGCCCAGCCGGCGCTGCAGCAGCTCGGTGACCGCGGTGATGCCGGTAGCGATGGGAACCGGCGCGCCGTCCAGATACAGCTCCGCACTGCTCAGCCCGCGCGCGACGCGATAGCGATGGGCCCCGAGCTCGAAGTCCAGCTCGACGCGCACGGATGACCGGGGCGGCGCGCGGAGAAAACGGATCGATTCGCGCGTGCCGCGCGCCGCCTGGTTGCCGTACAGCGCCCAGGCGATGGCTTCGAGTATGGTGCTCTTGCCGGCGCCGTTCGGCCCGATGATACCCGTCAGTCCCGAGTCGAGTTCGATGAGCGAGTCCGCGTGCTGCCGGAAATTGTTGAGACGCAGACTGTTGATTCTCATTCGCCCTCCGGCATCAGCGCGGCAGGCCGCGACACCGGGAGGCGCTCTGCGTCACGCAGATACCGCGCGCCGAGCGCCACGAGCGCGTCGCGGTCCACATCCGACGCCAGCGAACGAGCGCGCAGCTGGGACTCCAGCATGTCGGCGAGCGATGGTCGTCGCGACGGCGCCCCGAGACCCAGCGCGCGTGTCGCCTCGGGGCGGCGTGCGTCGAGCTGGAAGTGCAACGCGCGGCGTTTGTACTCACGCTGCGCCCGGGGGTCGAGGTCCCGCGTGATGTGGCGCGGTACGTCGCGTACGATGAGGCGCACAATCTTGTCCTCAATGCCGCCTGGACAGGCGTCCACGCGCGATCGGATTGCCTCATTCAATTCGGCCGCACTCATCTCGCGTCCCGGGATTTCGGCGAGATCAACCAGGGTGCGACGCGGCACGAGCGGATGGAAGCGATGCATCCCGCTCTCCAGATCGCGCTCCACGAATCCCTTCCCGGGAATGTCCATCTCGCGCTCCTCGGCGCGCTCGCCCCACGAATTCGTTGACGTGTAGTCCAGCGATCCGGAATAATAGGCATTCGGCGTGATCTGCCGGTACACGTGGTAGTGCCCCAGCGCGACGTAGCTCCAGTGCGACGCGTGCAGCGCGTCCACGGGAATCTCGGTTGCTGCCCGGTCCCCTGGCTGCGCGCCGCGCGGAAGCACCCCCGCGATCTCGCCGTGCAGAATGAGCAGGTTGTATCGCGCGTTCCCTTCTGGCTGCAAACGGATCCCCTGCGCCGCCGGAGTGTCCGGAACGGCGAGGATGGCCAGGTCGCGCTCGGGCACCTCGAAGCGCTGCGGCTCGCTGTCCGCCACCAGCACGCCGAGGTCGGTGAAGAGCCGCAGGATGCACCCCGTCTCCGTGGTCTTGGGTGCGTCGTGGTTTCCCGCCACCATGCACACGACCGCGTCGGGAAGCGCCGCGCGCAGCCGCGAGAACTGCCGGAACGCATGCAGGATGGCGGGATTGCTTGGCCGAACGGCATGGAAGACATCCCCCGCCACCAGCACCACATCGGGACGCAGTGCGATCAGGCGGTCCATCGCCTCGCGGAATACCAGCGCGACGTCTGCCTCGCGCTGATTGATTCCCGTCGGCGTGAGCCGTTGGAACTGACGAAAGCCGAGATGCAGGTCAGCCAGATGAACTATGCGCACGCGCTGGGGCACCGACGGGTGAGAAGGCGCGGTGAGCCGAGGCCCGCGCGACGCTCGAGCATAACGCGACCGGCGGCTACCTGTCCACCGTCCGCAGCCACTGTGACACTCTCATGCGCACCTGCATGGGCGCGGACTGAAC
>JANNOC010000370.1:0-1642 GCA_031398865.1 Gemmatimonadota bacterium
GAGTCGAGTTGATCGTGCTCAATCTGCTGTCGAACGCGGTCAAGTTCAGCGGTGCCGGCGGCAGCATCTCGGTGGCGACGACCGCCGAGCCTGAACAGATCAGCCTGTACGTGCGGGACTCAGGCATTGGCATCGCGCCGGACAGTCTGGAAGCCGTTTTCGAGCCGTTCGTCCAGGCCGCGTTGTTGTCGAGCGATACGCGCCGCGGTACCGGTTTGGGTCTCACCATCAGTCGGCAGCTGGCTCGCGCGATGGGCGGCAACCTGAGTGTCGAGAGCGTTGTGGGCGAGGGCAGTACGTTCACGCTGACGTTGCCGCGCCGGTGACGCCGGCGTGAGCCGAAGTCTGTAGGGCGATGCCGGTCGCTTCGGGCGGCGACGCGCCTAACGCGGATGGCACGCTCGCTGTCGAGCAACGCCTGACCAGCGCAGTCAAGGCAATAGACGGCGGACGGTCCTTGCCATACAGTTGGTCCATGCGATCGACCGTGGTTCTCGTCGCCCTTCTCGCGCTGGGCTGCTCCGGCTCCTACGCCCGGTCAGCTGCGACGCAGCCAGCGCGTGTCCCTACTGCAGACGCGGTCTGTTGTTCCGCGGAGATTGCTCAATTCGAGTTCGCGGATCGCCTTTCTCCGCCTTCGGCAGGCGGAGTGCTTTTCGTCGGAAGCTCTACCATCCGTCTGTGGCCCAACCTGGCGGGCGATTTCCCCAACGTCGCGGTCGTTCAGCGTGGATTTGGCGGTTCGGAACTGGATGAGGTCATTTACTACGCCCCGCGCATCGTCCTGCCGCACCGGCCGCGACTCATCGTTCTGTACGCCGGTGACAACGACCTGGCGTCGGGCAAGTCGCCCGAGACCGTGTTGCAGGACTACAAGACCTTCGTCGCGCTCGTTCGGCGTGCATTGCCCGAAACCCGTGTCGCTTTCATCTCGATCAAGCCGAGTGGAGATCGCTGGGCTCTCGTAGACAAGATGCGGAGAGCCAACGCGCTCGTGCGTGATAACACCGCCACAGATCCCAGACTGATCTACGTCGACGCGTTCACGCCGATGCTGGGTGCAGACGGTCTGCCGCGAACGGAGTTGTTTCTCGAAGACAAGCTGCACATGAACGCGCAGGGGTACGCCCTGTGGCGTGGCTTGCTCGAAGCGATGGTGAGCGGGGGCGCGCGTTAGATCCGCAGGGTCATTCACGCAGGCAGGCGCGGCGCTCGCTTGACGCTCAACCCACGCCTGCACCGAGCAACCAGCCATCAACGGTGATTGGTGGGCGCGGCCATGCGCGTCTGGTCCCCTGAGCTCCGGCGGCCAGTGCTGGATTGCGCCACGGCGGCGAAGTGCGCTGCGAGTGGCTACCTGAAAAGTTTGGGAGTATAATAGCGCGATTCTGAAGACACATTGCCCACGTTGTTCATTCCCTCAATCCCCCCTACAGGAGCCCGCCCATGACCCGCCTGCTCGCCCTCCCCCTCACGCTTCTGCTTGCATCGCCCCTGGCTCCCGCTATGGCGCAACAGACCACCCCAGCCCCCGTCCGTGTCACCACTACCGCCGTCAGCCGCATCGTCCTCTACCGGGTTCTCCCCGGCCAAGGCGCCGCCTTCAACCGGGATGTGCTGGACAACCTGATCCCGGTATATG
>JANNOC010000383.1:0-2933 GCA_031398865.1 Gemmatimonadota bacterium
CGTGCAGGAAGTGCCGCCGGACACGATCATCGTCGCCGAGGACCTCGCGCCCTCCGACGCGGCGTCGCTGGACCGGACTCGCGTGCTGGGATTCTGCACGACGATGGGCAGTGCGACGTCGCATGTGGCGATCCTCGCGCGAGGGCTGGGGATTCCCGCCGTCGCCGGCATTGACCCGCGCGTGCTCGAGCTGGCGCCGGGCACGCGCGTCATCCTCGACGGGGACGCCGGCACGCTCAACCCCGCGCCGCGCGCCGCGGACGAGAAAGCCATCGCGACGCGTCAGGCGTCCGACACGCGCCGCCGGACCGGCGAGCTCGCCGCTGCCGCGGAAGCGGCGGTGACGCGCGACGGTCACCGCGTCGAGGTCGTCGCGAACATCGGGGCGCTGAAGGACGCCCAGCGCGTCGCCGAGTTTGGCGGCGAGGGAGTGGGGTTGCTGCGGACCGAGTTCCTGTTCATGGAGCGACGCACCGCGCCTGACGAGGACGAGCAGGCAAGAAGCTACGAAGCGATCGCCCGCGCCCTCGGGCCGGACCGGATTCTCGTCATCCGCACGCTCGACATCGGCGCCGACAAACCGCTGGCGTTCCTGCCCACCACCCACGAGGCGAACCCGTTCCTCGGCGAGCGCGGCATCCGGCTCACGCTGCATCGTCCTGAGCTCTTTCGTGATCAGGTACGCGCCATCCTGCGCGCGTCGCGGGTGGGCAAGGTCGCGATCATGTTTCCGATGGTCGCGACGCTCGCCGAGTGGCGTGCGGCGCGGGAGCTCGTGGAGCGGGAGCGCGCGGCGTTAGGCACTCCGCCTCTGCAGATCGGAATCATGGTGGAGACCCCGGCCGCGGCGCTGATCGCCGACCGCTTCGCACGCGAGGCGGACTTCTTCTCGATCGGCACCAACGACCTGACGCAATACACGCTCGCGATGGACCGCACGAACCCGCGGCTCGCGGCACAGGTGGATGGGCTGCACCCATCGGTGCTGCGTCTCATCGAACGCACCGTGGCGGGAGCGCAGGCGCACGGGCGCTGGGTGGGTGTGTGTGGCGCGCTCGCGGGCGACTCGGGGGCGATCCCGCTGCTCATCGGGCTGGGCGTGCACGAGCTGAGCGCCGACGTGCCGCTCATTCCGTCGGTCAAGGCGCGCGTCAGGACGTTGTCGCTGGAGGAGTGCCGGGCGACCGCGCGCGAGGCGCTCGACGCCGCGGATGGTGCGGAAGTGCGCGCGCTGGTGTCCGCGCGTCACCAGTGAGCGCGATGCGCGAGGCGGGGGCGATGATGCTGTCACGGGCAACCACACAGGCAGCGGTGAAGACATGATCCATTGGCGCGACGTCTTCGGGTGGCTGCAGAAGATCGGGAAGTCGCTGATGCTTCCGGTCTCCGTGCTTCCCGCCGCCGGCATACTGCTCGGCGTCGGGAGCGCCAAGTTCTCCTGGCTGCCGGTCATCGTCTCCAACGTGATGGCGCAGGCGGGGGGCGCGGTGTTCGGCAATCTGCCGCTCATCTTCGCCATCGGCGTCGCGCTGGGTCTGACCGGGGGCGACGGTGTCGCCGCACTCGCCGCCGTCGTCGGCTTCGCCGTGATGCTGGCGACGATGGGCGTCATGGCACCGCTGCTCGACTACAAACCCACGCTGATCATGGGGATTCCGTCGATCGAAACGGGAGTATTCGGCGGAATTCTGATCGGGGCGGTCGCGGCGATTTTGTTTAACCGCTACTTCCGGGTGCAACTCCCGGCGTATCTCGGCTTCTTCTCAGGGAAGCGGTCGGTACCCATCCTGACGGCTTTCGCCGCGATCGGCGTCGGCATAGCGCTGAGCCTCGTCTGGCCACCGATCGGGCGCGGCATCGGTCACTTCTCGCACTGGGCGGCCGCCGGCAACCCCGCCGCGGCGTTCGCGCTGTACGGCGTGGTCGAGCGCTCGCTCATTCCCTTCGGCCTGCACCACATCTGGAACGTGCCCTTCTTCTTCGAGGTCGGACAGTACATCGATCCGGGCACCGGGAAGATTCTGCGGGGTGAGATCTATCGCTTCACCGCGGGCGATCCCACCGCCGGCAATCTGGCGGGCGGATATCTCTTCAAGATGTGGGGACTGCCGGCGGCCGCGCTGGCGATCTGGCGAACGGCGCGGCCGGAGAACCGCGCAAAGGTCGGCGGCATCATGATCTCCGCGGCGTTGACGTCCTTTCTCACCGGCATCACCGAGCCGATCGAGTTCGCGTTCCTGTTCGTGGCGCCGCTGCTCTACGCCATCCACGCGGTACTGGCGGCGGCCGCGTACTTCGTGGCGATCGAACTGGGCATTCGCCACAGCACGACGTTTTCGCACGGGCTGATTGATTTCTTCGTGCTGTATCCGCACTCCACGCGCGGCTGGTGGCTGTTGTGGCTCGGTCCACTCTGGGCGCTGATGTACTTCGCTCTGTTCCGCACGGTGATCGTGCGAGGAGATCTTAAGACGCCAGGACGCGAGATCGAGGAGGCGACCGCCCCCGGCGCGGACGGCGCGGGCACGGCAGGAGGCAGTGACGTGGGCGACTCGCTTGCGTCGCGGCTCGTGGCGGCGTTCGGCGGCGCGGGCAACATCCAGAGTCTGGACGCGTGCATCACCCGGTTACGAGTCGAACTGCGCGACGTCGCGCGCGCCAGCCCGGAGGCGCTCAAATCGCTCGGCGCGTCGGGCGTCGTGAAGGTAGGCAGCGGAATGCAGGCGATCTTCGGCACGCGCTCGGAGAACCTGAAGACCGACATGGAGGAGTACATGCGGCGGGGAACCGGGAACCGGGAACCGGGGACCGGGAACAGGGAGACGGCGTCAGTTGACGGTCGGCTCGAGGTAGCGGCCGCGAAGGCACAGGCGGCGAACATCGTCGTCACGGCAGACCATCGGACGCGTGCGGCGGCGATCGCGACAGGCGTG
>JANNOC010000388.1:0-6064 GCA_031398865.1 Gemmatimonadota bacterium
GCGCGGCAGCCGCGACGCGCGCGGCGCGAAAGCGGCGCGTCCAGAGCGTGACAAGTACCGACACGGCAGCGACGCCGGTCGCCAGGTGAAAGAGCAGCGCCCAGGGGGTCGCGGTGAGGCGCGCGCCCATCTGTGGGGCACCTGAACGAGCAAGCAGCAGTGCGCCGAACGCGCTGACGAACATCACCGCCGCCGCGGCGAACGCGCGGCGGCGGAAGTCCTCGCGCACAGCGTTATCGGTGGCTTCCACGGTGAGATACACGGCGGCGAGCAGTGCGAAGAGCGCGAGCGCCAGCACGCCCACCGCCATGGGGAACGGCCGCAGCCACGCGCTCACGTAGCCGCCAATGTCCGCCGGTGGTGTCGTCGTCACCGAGCCTGCGGCAATCGCACCGACGCACATGCCAAGCACCAGCGGCGTCACAAGGCTCGCGCTGGAGAAGACCGCACCCCAGCGCCGCTGCGTTGCGTCATCAGGGCGATCGTACGCGCGGAAGATGAAGGCCGAGCCGCGCAGCACGATCCCGATGAGCATGAGGGAGAGGGGAATGTGCAGTGTGGTTGCGACGGCGCTGAACGCCGGGGGGAAGCAGGAGAAGAGCAGCACGACGACGAGGATGAGCCAGACGTGATTCGCCTCCCAGATGGGGCCGATGGCGTTCGCGATCAGCGCCCGCTGCTCGGCGCGGCGGGCGCCCCGGGCGAAGAGATCCCACACGCCGCCACCAAAGTCCGCGCCGCCCAGCAGTACATAGGCGTTGAGCGACACGAGCATGGCCGCGGCGACGACGTTCGGCAGCGTCCAGAGCGACATGGGTCAGTCGCTCGCGGGGGCGCTCGGGGGCGACGCACGCAGCGGCGCCGGAGCCGTTGGCGAGATGATCTGCCTCCAGAGTAGCCACGTGACGATCACGCCGAGGAAGATGTACAGAATGGTGAAGGTGACGAACGGAACGATGAGTCCCGGCATCGGCGTCACCGCATCGGCGGTGCGCAGCACTCCGTAGACCACCCACGGCTGTCGTCCGACCTCAGTGACGGTCCACCCGGCTTCCACCGCGATGAATCCCATCGGCGCCCCGACGATGAGCGCGCGCAGCAGCCACGGATTGCTCGCGGGATCGCGGCGCCGCAGCGCGTGCCACGTCACCCATGCCGCGACCAGCGCCATGTAACTGCCCAGAGCCACCATGATCTGAAACGCGACGTGCACGATGGGGACGGACGGCCATTCGTCGCGCGGAAAACTCTCGAGGCCGCGCACCACGGCGTTCGGGTCGTGAAAGGCGAGCAGCGAAAGGCCCCGCGGAATCTTCACGCCGAAGCGCATCTCCCGGGCGTCTTCGTCAGGCCAGCCGCCGATGTGCAGCGGCGCCCCGCGCTCCGTCCTGAACTGCCCTTCCATCGCCGCCAGCTTTGCCGGCTGCAGCCGCGCGACCGCGCGAGCGCTGACGTCGCCGGACAGTGGTTGCACGAGCGCCGCGGGCACGCCCACCCAGAGCGCGACAATCAGCGCATGGCGATGAAAGCGGCTGGATGGATCGCGCCGGAGCATCCACGCGTGAATGCCGGCGACGGCAAAACCGGTCGCGGCGTACGCGGCCAGTGTCATGTGCAGCGTCTGCGAGAACGCCATGGGGTTGAGCATCGCCGCGATGGGGTCGATGTCCACCGGCTGACCCGACGCGTCGAGCCGAAAGCCGGTCGGCGCATTCATCCACGCGTTCGCGATCACGACGAAGATGCCGGACAACGCGCCACTCACCGCGACGATGATCCCTGACGCCAGATGTGCGCGCGCCGAGATGCGCTCCCATCCGTACAGATAGATGCCGAGGAAGATAGCCTCGGTGAAGAACGCGAAGCCTTCCAGGGAGAAGGGCATGCCGATGATCGCGCCCGCGTACTTCATGAAGCCGGGCCACAGCAATCCGAGTTCGAAGGACAGCACCGTCCCGGAGACGGCGCCGACGGCGAAAAGGATTGCCGTGCCTTTCGCCCACCGCTTGGCCAGATCGAGGTACACGGGATCGCCGCTCCGTCGCCAGCGATGCTCGGCGATCACCATCAACACCGGCATCCCGATCCCCACGACCGCGAACAGGATGTGGAATGCCAGCGACATCGCCATCTGCGATCGCGCGGCGAGAAGATTCATGGTTCTCTCAGGTCGGTGTCAGCCGCTCAAGTCAGGTGCCCCGACTGACCACCGACGACTGACAACTGACACTCGCTTTGCCTCTCCGTGTCGCACCGCGTCACAAGTCCGGCAGTGTATGCTTCCTGCCCTTGTTCTGCAGCACCAGCCACTCATGCAGCGGCTGGAAATACGCCACCATCGCCTGTGCGTCGAGGGCGCGGCCCGTCGTCTCCTGCAGTACGTCACGCCATGGCCGGCTCGCGCCGGGAGCCATGATGGTCCTGAGGAAATCTCCCGTGGCGGTGCTGCCGAAATAGTCAGTGTCGTGCGGGTCCTGCCGCAGAATGTTCTGGGCGATGTGCGTATGCAGCTGAAAGAGCAGCGCGAACGACAGCGCGTAGTCGTAGTACTGCGCCGGGTCGTCGTTGATGTGCGTCTTGGTCAGGGCGTCGGCGAACTGCTCGCCGCGCGGCGCCGGCGGCGCGATTCCCTGATAGCGGCGCACCAGCTCCCACCATTCCGCGTTGAAACGCGATGCCGGCAGCGACTCGGCGTACAGCTTGTGCTCGAACTGCGTCATCGTCCCGGCGGACCAGGGGATGAACACCACGTAGTTCAGCGCCTCTTTCAATAGTTGCCGCATCGCGTCCACCTTCGCATCCGCCGGCACAAGTCCTCGCCCGATGAGAAAGCGCCGCTGCGAAGCGGCGAGATCCATCATGCTGCCAATGCCTTCGTGGTACGCGCGATTGGCGCCGCTGCGCAGGATGAGGGGGACAGCCGGCGTGCTGTAGCTCATGAAGTAGTAGACGTGACCGAGCTCGTGATGCGAGGTGCCGTACCACGCGGCGTTCGGCTCGACGCTCATGAGGGATCGCACGTCCTTGTCCAGGTCGAGATGCCACGCGGACGCGTGCGTGTTCTTCTTGTAGGGGGCGTCGGCGGCCACGGGATACAGTGACGACCGCTCGTAGAACGACTCCGGCAGTGCGTCGAAGCCAAGGCTGCGGTAGAACGCCTCGCCCTGCCTGACGACCCACTCGGCAGAGCGCGACGATAGCGCCGAGTCCACGTTGAGGCCGGACACCTGCACCAGATCGCTCCAGTTCTGGCTCCACCGATTGGAGATCCAGTGGGCCGGGATGAGATCGGGCACCCGCTGCCCGTATCGCCTGGCCAACTCGTATCGCGCCCACGTGTGCAGTTCTCGATACAGCGGCCGGAGCTGCCGCACGAGCGTGTCGTTGAGAGCGACCATCTCCTCTGACGACATACCGTAGTCGGACACCTGGTACGCGAAGTAGTCGGAGTAGCCGAGCGGACGCACCGTCGCGTTGCGCAGATCGCGCAGGCGCACGAGTCCCGGCTCGAGGGTTTCGCCTATCGCTTTGGACGCCTCCCATACCGCGCGCCGTTCGCGGAGGCTGCGACTCCTGCGGAGCACCTCATCGATCGCATTCGGCGTGATCGGCTTGCCGCCGACCGTGAACTGGAAGCCGTACAACTTCTCCACCTGCTCGGTCTCCGCCTTGATCCGCTCGTTTACGACCTCGGCGATGGTCTGCGGCTGATCCGCGGCGGCGTACAGCATCGTTTCCAGCTGACGGATCTGCAGTGGCGTGAGTCGGTCGCGCTCCGCGAGAAAGGAGCGAATGCGCTCGATGTTCTCGACACTCCCGACGAAACGCGCGAGTGCCTCCGCGGCGCGCCGTGTACGGATGGCATTGGTGGAATCGCCCTGCACGATGCGCGTGTTGGATTCCCACTGCGCGAGACCGCTCTCGTAACCAAGGCGCTGGTACTCGCCCGCGTAGCTCTCGAGATACTCTTCCACCGCGGTGCGCGCGGGTGGAGCTGGAATCGGCGGCGGAGCCGTGACCACCGGTTGCGGCGGTAGCGGTTCGGGCACGGACGGCCGCTGCGCGCACGCGCTGGGCAGGAGAGCTGCGACGACGAGCGTCAGCGACGGAAAGAGCAACTTCATGTCGTACCTCCGAGAGCCGTCACCAGGACGGTGCTGCTAGTCGAAATCCAGCGCCATGTTCAACGCCGGCGCCGAGTGCGTCAGCGAACCTGACGAGATCCAATTGACGCCAGACTCGGCGATACGCTTGACGGTATCGATGCGCACGCCGCCCGACGCTTCGAGGATCGCTCGTCCGGCGACGAGCTCCGCGCACTCCCGCATCTGTGCGGGCGGCATGTTGTCCAGCAGGATGATCTCCACCTCCGCCTCGAGCGCGGCCTTCACTTGTTCCAGCGACTCGCATTCGACTTCCACGCGGGTACCCGGCGCCGCGAGTTGCCGCGCACGGCGCACGGCTACGCGCACGTCGCCTTCGACCGCGGCGAGATGATTGTCCTTGATGAGTACGGCCGAGGAGAGATCCATGCGATGATTCATCCCCCCACCCGCGCGCACCGCGTACTTCTCGAGCTTGCGCCAGCCGGGGGTCGTTTTGCGCGTGTCCAGGATGCGCACGCCCGTGCCGGCCACCGCCGCGACGAAGCGCGCGGTGAGCGTCGCGATGCCCGAGAGGCGCTGCATGAAGTTGAGCGCAACGCGTTCCGCCGAGAGGAGACCGCGTGCGTGGCCCGTGAGCGACAGGATCGCCGTCCCCTTCTCCACGCGGCCGCCGTCCTCGACGTTCACGCGAATGTTGACTTTCGGGTCCAGCATGCGGAACGCCTGCAGCGCGAACGGCACGCCGCACACGACGCCTGTGTCGCGCGCCATGAGACGTCCGCGCGCGCGGCGTCCCGACACGACGGTCGCAATGGTCGTGATGTCGTTGAACGCGCCATCTTCCGCGAGCGCCGACTTCACCACGGCGGCGAGCTCCCGCTCCGTGAGGGGGAAGTTCAGAGAATCGTCGGCGATGATCGCCGGCACCGAGAGCGGCGTAATGCTGCGCGGCGCGGTGCGCCGCGGCTCACGCGGGTGCATGTCCTGCGGGGGGCTCATTCGCCTGGGTCCTCTGTCGTGGCGGGCGGCGGAGAGAGGGACGTCCGGCCGCCGATCGCCACCATCCGTTCGATCGCCAAGCGCGCACGCCGCGCGATCGGCTCGGGCACGGTGATGCGGTGCTGCTTGAAACGCAGCGAGTCGAGCACTTTCGGAAGCGTCGTCACCTTCATGTAGGCGCACACGGCGTGCTCGCTCGCGGGTATGAACGTCTTCCCGGGGTTTTCGCGGCGCAAGCGGTGCAGAATGCCCGTCTCGGTCGCGACGATGAATGTTTCAGTGGGGCTCTGCGACGGGCGCTTGATCATCCCTTCCGTGGAGAGGATGTGCACGCCGTCGGGCTCGATCGCGCCCGCGGACACCGCCTCCACGACATTGGTCGCGCAGCCGCATTCCGGATGGATGAGGAGCTCCGCACCCGGGTGCGCCGCGCGCTGCAGCGAGATGTGCTCCGGATCGATGCCCGCGTGCACGTGACACTCGCCCATCCACACATGGATGTTCCTGCGCCCGCTCACCCGGCGGACATGCGCGCCGAGGAACATGTCGGGCAGAAAGAGAATCTCCTTGTCGGGTGGAATCGAGTTCACGATCTCGACCGCGTTCCCCGACGTGCAGCAGTAGTCGCTCTCGGCTTTGACCTCAGCCGTGGTGTTGACGTACGAGACGACCACAGCGCCCGGATACTCGGCCTTCCACTCGCGCAGCTGCTGGCCGTCGATCATCGAAGCGAGCGAGCATCCCGCGGCCATGTCCGGCAGTAGCACGGTTTTCGCGGGCGACAGGATCGCCGCGGTCTCCGCCATGAAGTGCACACCGCAGAAGACGATGGTCTCCGCGCTCGTCTTTGCCGCCTCACGGCTCAGGCCCAGGGAATCACCGACGAAGTCGGCGACGTCCTGTACCTCCGGACGCTCGTTGTTGTGCGCGAGAATCACCGCGTTCCGCTCGCGCGCGAG
>JANNOC010000399.1:0-1568 GCA_031398865.1 Gemmatimonadota bacterium
GTCACGTATGACCCGCGCCGGTTGCAGGGGGTGACCCTCTATCGCGAAGGGGACCGTGCATTCGCGGTGGGGGATCGCGTGCAGTTCACGGCTCCGTATCGAGAGCGCCACGTCGCGAATCGCGAGCTGGGCACCCTTGAGCAGGTGGACGCCAGGGGCCATCTCCATCTCCGACTCGATTCGGGGCGCGCAGTGGCCCTCACCGTGGACGCCCATCCGCATCTCGACTACGGCTATGCGGTGACGAGTCACAGCAGCCAAGGACAGACGGCGGACCGGGTGCTCGTGCATGTGGACACCGAGCGGGGTGCACAGCAGCTCGTGAATCGGCGCTTGGCGTACGTGGCGATCTCCCGGGGCCGATTCGACGCTCAGGTCTATACCGACGACAAATCGCAGCTCGGGGACGCCCTGAACCGTGAGGTGTCACACCGATCTGCGATCGAGTCGGGCCATGCGCCGGTAGCCGGCGCGCGGACGCTGGAACCGACTTCCGCGGGACGTCAGGGGGCGCAACTGGCTATCCCTCGATAGAGCCTGGCCAAGGCGTAAGGAGGAGCCGCGAACCGAGACCATGCCGCGCCACGAACGCGGCGTCGAGACATGAGGCCGCTGACGTGAGGGTCACTGAAGACAACGACGCATGACTCCACCGTTCGCGACCCGGGCTCCCAGTGCGGGATCTCTCGCAGCACGTACCGGTGAGCGAAAGTTTTCGCCCCTGGTGTTCGCGTTGGACCGGCTCTTCCCCAAGCACGGCGGGGCGCCGTACGCTTCGGCCGAACGACTCGTCGTGCTCGTGATCGTCCGGGCGATGAGTCTCGATGCGGGTTCTGGAGAGTTCAACTGCTTTCTGAGCTATCCGACGATCGCGAAATGGTCAGGGGTCAGCATCGCGTCGGTGAAGCGGATGTTGCAGAGCACTGCGACGGGCCCGCGCCGCTCCTCTACCGGTCGCTGGCGGGCGAGACGCGGGGCCATCGCCACGCGTGCTATCGCTTCACGCTCGTGAGGTCTCCCGAGAAGTTCGCCGCCGCACGCGACGTCGCCCGCGCGGAACGCGGGAAGGAGGTGGACCGAGCCCTGTGCAACCTCCAGCCCGAACGCGTCGCATTGCAGCGCCAGCGCGAAGACTTCGGAGGAACGCTGACGGAGGTCGAGTATCGACTAAGGCTGGCGGCGCTCGAGAGGGCGCTGCGACGCAGGCTGCCTGCGCGCGCGTTCCTAAAGCAACCGCCTTCCTCGTAGTAGGGTCGGAACTAGCGATGACGATCGCGGAAGACGGGACCACACGGTAGGAGACTCGTGATGACTGAACGCATGGTGTTGTGGCCGGAAGTGCATACTTTGGTCGGGCTGAGTCGCACGACGATCTGGCGGATGGAGCGGACGGGCCAGTTCCCTCGCCGAGTACTCTTGTCGGCACGAGCAGTGGGATGGCAGGAGTCTGAGTTGAAGGCATGGTTGTCGGACCGGCTGGCGGCACGGGATGGCGGGACGCGTCATCCGTAGGCGATACTTAATAGGATGTTTCATGCAGTTGCCACCCCGGTGCCACCCCAGCGGGT
>JANNOC010000415.1:0-2622 GCA_031398865.1 Gemmatimonadota bacterium
AATGCCCGCGTCGTCAGGCCGCGGCCGCGCTCAGGAGTCGGGAGCTCCGGCCACGTGCTCTACCTCGTCGAACAGCGCCGGAAGCGCGATCTCCAGTGCCGCGCCATCGGACCGCGGCTGCCAGACGAGCATCCGCGTCACGATCTCGGGCCGTTCGTCATCCGGGCACCAGCGCTCGACGAGACGGGCGTCCGCGTCGACCATGGCTTACGCTCGGCGCGGCGCGGTGGGCAAGCGAGCACGCCTCATCCTGTGAGTCGGCGCGCGGCAGTGCGCTACCAGGGCATTGCGCGTGCAACCTTCCCGCGTTCGCGCGCCCCCAACTGATGCCGTCGTCCACCGCCCCCAAGATCCAGCGCTGGATTGACCTCATCGCCGCGCTGCTCGCCCTGCGGTCGCCGCGCACGTTCGAAGAGCTCGCGCGCGAGGTACCAGCGTACCTGGCGGACGGCAGCGTGCGCGCGGGACGAGCGTCCGAGACGCTGAAGCGCATGTTCGAGCGCGACAAGAAGGAGCTTAAGGCGCTCGGCGTCCCGATTCAGACCGTTGGTGAGGAGGGAAGCGACGAGTCAGCGTACCGCATGGCGACGACCGATTTCTACCTTCCGTATCTCACCGTTGCCACGCCGCGGGGGCGCGTGTCGCCGAGAAAGGTGGACCGATACGGGTACCGCGCGCTGGCGACGCTCGCCTTCGAGCCTGACGAGTTAGCCGTGGTTGCCGAGGCGGCGCAGCGCGCGCGGCAGCTCGGCGATCCCGCGCTCACCGCTGACGCGGAGAGCGCAATGCGGAAGCTCGCGTTCGATCTGCCAGTGGGCGCGGCGGCGCCTGGCGACACGCACGTTGTGGCTGTACGCGCGCGCGCCACGCCCGAAGCGCTCCGGACGCTCGGCGACGCGCTGCTGAGGAAGAAGCGGGTGACGTTCGACTATCGGGCGATGGATCGCGATGCCGTGTCGGAGCGCGCGGCGGAGCCGTACGGGCTCGTCTTCCTCGGCGGTCACTGGTATCTCATCGGGCGGGACACCGATCGCGACGCCGTGCGGCAGTACCGCGTGAGTCGCATGTCGAACATCCGGGTAAACAGCGCAAAGGCGGCAACCCCGGACTTCGACATTCCCGCCGGCTTCGACCTCGCGACGCACGCGCGATCGCGGCAGTCGTGGGAGCTGGGCGACGGCGACGCCGTGGAGGCCATCGTGGAGTTCCGCGCGATCACCGGAGTCGCGATGGCGGCGGCCGCGCTCGGCCGCGCGGTTCCGGGAGACGCATCGCGCCGCGCGTTCCTCGTGCGGCGCCTCGACGCCTTCGTGCGCTGGCTGTTGTCGTTCGCCGGCGACGCGCGACCCGTGTCGCCGCCGGAGCTGGTGGGCCAGTTCCGCCGGGTGGTTGCGGAGACGCGCGCCGTCTACGACGCGGGGGCGCGATGAGCGAAACCGCCGCGAGCCAGCTGCGCCGGCTACTGCAGGTGATTCCGCGGCTCGCGGACGGCGAGGAGCATCCCATCGCCGAGCTCGCGGCCGATGCCGGCGTGGATTTCGGGACGCTGATGGAGGACCTCGCGTCGATCACCGATCGCTTCGACGCGCCGGGCGGCTTCGTGGAAGGGGTGCAGGTGACGGTGAACGACCGGACGGTGTCAATCGTGTCGAATCACTTTCTCCGGCCAATGCGCCTGACGATGCCGGAGTTGTGCGCGCTGGAGCTGGGGCTGTCGGTGCTGCGAGCAGAGCGCCCGCCCGACGAGCAAAGCGCGATCGGGGGAGCGCTCAAGCGGCTGCGGGCGGTGATCACGCGACTGCCACAGGACGAGGCGTATACCGGGCTGCGCGTGGCGGAGTTTCCGGTGTCTTCTGGTGCGGCCGTACATCTGGCGACGATCCGTCGCGCCATGCGAGGGCGGGAGAAAGTGCGCCTGACGTATCGCCGTGGCGCGGACGCGGCAGCGGGCGAGCGAACGATCAGTCCGTACAGCCTGGCGTTCGCGAGCGGAGCGTGGTTTGTGGTGGGGTACTGCGGGAAGAGCGAAGGGATCCGGATCTTTCGCGCGGATCGGATCGAGGCAGCGGAGAGGATGGATGCGCGCTTTGAACTGCCGGCGGATTTCAGCGTGGACGCGTTGGTGGCGGAGGGGCGGATCCTTACTGGGACATCCGGGAATGCGGTCAGCGTACGCTATGGTCCGCGAGTGGCGCGGTGGATCGCGGAGAGGGAAGGGCGCGCTGTAGAGGAAGACGGGTCGTTGACGATGCGGTATCCGTTGCTGGATCCGGAGTGGGCTGTCAGACACGTGCTGCAGTATGGGCCGGATGCGGAGGTGGTGGGGCCGAAGGACGTACGGGGGCGGGTCGAGGCGCGGCTCGTGGAGATGGGATCGTGACGGCTGCATCGAACGAGCGGCACCTCGTCACCGTCTGGAATCCTTCATACGCGGCGAACGCGATGGAGGAGCACCTGGCCGTGCTCCTCGATTTCGCGAAACGGGTGGACGGCGCGACGGCGCCTGACGATGCACTGTTTGTGTGGTGGGGCAAGGTACGGTCGCCCAACCGCCAGCAGCCGCAAGCGCACGCAGAGGACATCCGAGCCATTGGCAGGTCGCTTGCCGACGGCGTCCGAGAC
>JANNOC010000458.1:0-3437 GCA_031398865.1 Gemmatimonadota bacterium
GAGAGGAGCCGATGACGCTCGAGCAGATCGGCTCCCTCCTGGGTATCACACGCGAGCGCGTGCGCCAAATCAAGGAGAAAGCGCTGAGCCGGCTGCGGCATGTGAGCCGGGCGAGGGCGTTGGAGAGCTACTTAGGGTAGCTTGGGGAAAGAGTTGTGCGGTATCAGGGCAACTGAAGTCGTCCGTTGTCAGTCATCCGTTTTCAGTCGTCGGTCGCCTTCAGCGGGTTTCCGGCTTGACACCGACCACTGATCACTGATAACTGACGACTGACGCCTCGTCGCTCCCCCAATCTCACCCCCATGCCTCAGCAGAACTCCTTCGATGTCACCACCGGCGTGGATCTCCAGGAAGTGGACAACGCGCTCAACCAGGCGCACAAGGAGATCGCGCAACGCTACGATTTCAAGGGGACCAAGGCGAGCATCGATTTTCAGCGCGCGGAGAACGCCATCGTGCTCGTGGCGGACGACGACTTTCGCATGACGGCCTTGCTCGACGTGGTGCAGTCGAAGCTGATCAAGCGGGGCGTGCCGGTGAAGAACCTCGATATCGGCGAGAGCAAGCCGGCGGGGGGCGACACGCAGCGGCGCGAGATCAAGCTCACGATGGAACTCGATAGCGACACCGCCAAGAAGGTCGCCGCCGCGATCAAGGACGCCAAGCTCAAGAAGGTGCAGGCGGCGATCCAGGGCGATCAGGTTCGCGTGAGCTCTCCCTCTCGCGACGACCTGCAGGCAGCCATCGCGCTGCTCAAGGGCCAGGACTTCGGCGTCGAGCTCAAGTTCGGGAACTTTCGCTAGGGGCGCCGATGGCTTTCAGGCGGAGCGCTGCGTCAGCTATGCGCTCGCGTTCGAGCGCCGTTCGGATTCTGGTTCGGACTGCATCAGCGTCCCCCACTGCGCGATCAGCCGACGATAGGCGCCAGCCGTCGCTCGCTCGCGTCGACCCTGATCAAAGAGTCCGGTTTCCAGCATGGGCGCGGACTCATGCATGCCGTCCGTGGCGGGGTCAATCAGCGGATGCCACGCGAAGCCATGCACAGGCACGCCGGCTGACCTGAGCAGTAGCAGCTGATCCCACTGCTCGCGCAGCCAGGCGGGCCCTTGTGATCCCGCGCGGGACGTGCCGAGGTGGAAGACCGGAAGACCGTACCGGCGGTGGTATGCCGTGGCGAGCGCCGCAAAGCCGAACCCGTCACGCGCACCGGTGATCCGGCCTGTGGACGCAACGCGCCGCTCGTTGCCGGATGGATACACTAGACCGAGCATGCGCTGGCCTGGCGCGCGAGTCTCCTGGAAAAAACGCAGATCGATCGCGCTCATGCCGTGCTGGTGAAGATACCCGGCCATTCCCGGCGCCAGGTCGTGCCCGAGCGTGAGATCCAGCGCGAGCTGCTTCAGCGCATTCCAGCGGTCGGCGGAGCGCTGCGCGTCCTGGCCTGCCGGATGATAGTGCGTCAGCGATTCGCTCTGCACGATGATCGCGTCAGGGCGCTCCGAGAGAATCGCTTCCACCGCGAGCTCGTGGGCCATGCACAAATGGCCCAGCGCCCGCACAAACGTCGCGTTGCTCGCGAGCCGCTCGTTCCAATGTCCCAGCAGTGCGGAGTTGGATGCGCACGTGAAGATCTGCGCAATGGGCGTGAAGTACCGTACCCACGGATATTGCCGGGCGAAGGCACGCGCGTATTCCGCGAAGAGGACCGGAAACGCTTCGTCCTGAAACCCGAGCTCCAGCCAGTTCGGAAGACCGAAGTGGCACAGGTCGGCAATGACGTCGATGCCGAGCTCGCGCAACCGCAGCATGGGCTCGTCGCACCCTTCCCAACACACGTCGTGAGGCGCCACGTGCGTGCGGTAGTACGCGGGCCCATACCGGACCGCGGAGACGCCGAGGGAATGGATGAGGGACAGATCTCGCTCCCACCACGCGTAGTGGCCGGTGCGATCCATCTGGTCGAGACGCACGCCACCGGCAACGCGCGGATAGCTGTTCTCAATGCTGGTGGCGAACAGAAATGTCATCCTAAAGAGACGACTGAGCGACGGTTCGCGCAAACCGAAACGATGACCCAATCGCGGTCGATTCCCGAGTGTGATCTCTCGCACAGAAATACCAGCGCCGTTGAGTGCCTTGACGCGCCCCGCTAGCTTTCCTGCTTGCGTCGGCCCGCCTCTCCCACCGCCAAAACGTGAAGATTGGCCTGATCACCCTCGGTTGCGACAAGAACACCGTGGACAGCGAACGCTATCTCGCCGAGTTGGTGGGACGTGGAGCGATGCTCACGGCGGACCTGGCGGACGCCGATGTGATCCTCGTGAACACCTGCGGCTTCATTGACGCGGCCAAACGCGAGTCCATCGACGCCCTCGTCGAAGCCGGGCGCATGAAAGTGGACGGCGCCTGCCAGGCCGTGGTGGCGGTCGGGTGCATGGTGCAACGTCACAAGGACGAGCTTCGCGACGCGCTGCCGGAGGTCGACATCTTTCTCGGCGCATCGGAGACGGAGCGATTGGTCAGCGAGCTGACCGATCGGGGCATCCTGGACGCGGATGCCGTGGCTGAACATCCGGGCGTGCGCGTCTACTCGGGCGACTTGCCCCACGTTCGCTATCTCAAGATCAGCGAAGGATGCGATCATGGCTGCGCGTTCTGCGCCATTCCGCTCATGCGCGGCAAGCATCGCTCCTTTGCCCTGGACGATGTCATTCGCGAGGCGCAGCTGCTGGAACTGCAGGGCGCCCGGGAGTTGAACCTCGTCGCGCAGGATCTGGCGCACTACGGGCGTGACCGGCACGACGGTGTGCGGCTGCCGGAGCTGCTCGAAGCACTCGTGTCCGAGACGTCCGTTCCGTGGATCCGAATGATGTACCTGTACTCCGCCGGCATCACGTCGCGCCTGCTCGAGGTCGTGGCGGCGCACACTCGGATACTGCCCTACCTTGACATGCCGATCCAGCATGCCGCGGACGGCGTACTCGCTCGCATGCGGCGGCCTGAGCGCAAGCGCACCATCCGTGATAAGGTTGCCCGATTCCGTGACGCCGTACCGGGCGTCGCTCTCCGCACGACGTGTATCGTCGGCTTTCCGGGCGAGACGGAGTCGGACGTGGCGGAGCTACTCGAGTTTCTTGAGGAGACGCAGTTCGACCGCGTTGGCGTGTTCACGTATTCTCCGCAGGAAGGAACCCGGGCGGCGGAGTTCGCCGATGACGTTCCTGACGACGTGAAGCGCGAGCGGCTGGAGCGCGTGTCCGAGCTGCAGCGCTCGATCACCGCAGAGCGCTACGAGGCTCAGCTCGGCCGCACGGTGCGCTGCCTGGTGGATCGCGTCGCGACCGACGGCGACGGGTACGCCATGGAGGCGCGGGCGCCCTGGCAGGCCGACGACATTGACGGCATCACCCGCGCTCGCGCCCGCGTGCAGGTGCGCG
>JANNOC010000459.1:0-1841 GCA_031398865.1 Gemmatimonadota bacterium
CGCCGCCGTGCCATCACGCTCGGCTTTCGCCCGGTCGGTGGCGCCCGTGGACAACACCTGATTGTCGCGCGAGCCGTCGCGATACACAGTCACGCCCTTGGCCTTGAGATCGTACGCCAGCTCGTAGATCGCGCGCACGTCCTCGACCGTCGCGGTGTGCGCGAAGTTCGTGGTCTTGGAGATGGCAGAGTCGCAGTGCTTCTGAAAGGCCGCCTGCATGCGCATGTGCCACTCGGGGGCGATCGCGTTCGCGGTGACGAACACGCGCTGCCACTTCTCGGGCACTTCTGGGTAGTCCACGCGCCCTTCCTTCGCGATGCGCTCCATCAGCGCCTCGGAATACCACCCTTCCCGCCGCGCGATCGCGACAAAATCGTCGTTCACGTCCGGCATCATCGCCCCCGCCTGATTGCGCATGAACGCAACGGCAAACAGCGGCTCGAGGCCGGACGAGCACCCCGCGATGATCGAGATCGTCCCCGTCGGCGCGACCGTTGTCACGTTGCAGTTGCGCAGCAGCTGCATGGGACGCACACGCTCGCCGCCCGGGCCGCGCGCGCACGTCTCGTCCGGTCCCCAGATGGAACGCGCCCACTCCGGGAACGGGCCGCGTTCGTTCGCGAGCCGCTCACTCTCGCGCTTGGACTCGACGTCCAGAAACTCCATGACGCGCCGCCCCATCTCCACCCCGTCCGCCGAATCGTAGGAGATGCCAAGACGCACGAGCATGTCCGCGAATCCCATGACGCCGAGCCCGATGCGACGGATGCGCTTGGACAGCGCGTCGATCTCCGGGAGCGGATACTTGTTGACGTCGATGATGTTGTCGAGAAAATGCGTGGAGAGATGGATGTCGCGGCGGAACGCATCCCAATCCATCGCGCCGCCGTTCACGTACCAGCCGACGTTGATCGAGCCGAGGTTGCAGACGTCGTACGGCAGCAGCGGCTGCTCGCCGCATGGATTCGTGGCTTCGTACGACCCGAGATGCGGCACCGGGTTGAAGCGGTTGGCCTCATCAATGAAGAAGCAGCCCGGCTCACCCGTGCGCCACGCGCCTTCGATCATCTTGTCCCACACCGCGCGCGCGTCGAGCTGACCGGTCACCTGCCGGGTGATCGGATCCACCAGGTCGTACTCGCTCCCCGCCTTCACCGCCTGCATGAACTTGTCGGTGACGGCCACGGAGATATTGAAATTCGTCACCTGCGTCAGATCTTCCTTGCAGCTGATGAACATGAGGATGTCCGGGTGATCCACCCGGAGAATTCCCATGTTTGCGCCCCGGCGCGTGCCGCCCTGCTTCACCGCGTCGGTGGACGCGTCGTACAGCTTCATGAAGGAGATGGGACCGCTCGCGACGCCCGTGGTAGAGCGCACCATCGACCCCATCGCGCGCAGCCGGGAGAAACCGAAGCCCGTGCCGCCGCCAGACTGATGGATGAGCGCCATCGAGCGCAGCGTGTCGTAGATGCCGTTGCTTCCATTGGAGAGCGAGTCTTCCACCGGCAGCACGAAGCACGCGGATAGCTGACCCAGCGGGCGCCCCGCGTTCATGAGCGTCGGCGAATTCGGTTCGAAGCGGCGCTGCGTCATGAGAAAGTAGAATTCCTCAGCCGCGGCCTGCACCCCCGACTCGGTTGCGCCGTACCGCCGATCCGCCTCAGCCACCACGGTCGCGACGCGCCAGAACATGTCTTCCGGCGACTCCGTGTGCCTGCCCGTCTTGTCCTTCACCAGGTAGCGCTTTTCCAGGACCGTGCGCGCATTCTGGCTGAGATCGACGCGGCCAGCGGGGGGGTGCGGCGTAAAGGGCATTCCCTGAATCTCCAACAAAAGTG
>JANNOC010000486.1:0-1506 GCA_031398865.1 Gemmatimonadota bacterium
AGCACGTCAAGCACCGACCGCGGATCTCCGGCCGCGACATTGATGGATTCACCGACCAGCCCTGGCGCCGTCGCGGCGCTGAGGTTCGCGTCGACGACGTTGTCGACATACGTGAAATCGCGCGACTGGCGGCCATCGCCGTAGACCACGGGGGACTCGTGGTCGCGATAGGCCTTGATGAAGCGCGGGATCGCCGCGGCGTAGGCGGACTCCGGCGATTGCCGCGGGCCGAAGACGTTGAAGTACCGGAGGGTCACCGTGTTCATCCCGTAGAGCTGCGCGAACACGCGGACGTAGCCCTCCGCGGCGAGCTTCGCGACCGCATACGGCGAGCGCGGAAGCGTCGGCATCGACTCGCGCATTGGAGGCTGCGCGACGTCGCCGTATACAGATGAGGACGAGGAATTGACGAAGCGGGACACCGACGCGTCGCGCGCGGCGATGAGCAGCCGAAGCGTGGCCGTCGCGGCCGCCTCGTGGCTGCGAAGGGGATCGCGGACGGAACGCGGGACCGAGCCCACCGCCGCAAGGTGGAAGATCACCTCACGATCGGCCACCAGCGGACCGAGCTGCGCCGTGACGAGGTCGGCCTCGACGAGCTCCGCCGCGGTGCCATCGAGATTGCTGCGCTTTCCGGTGGAGAGATCGTCGACCACGCGGACGTCATGGCCGTCGGCCAGAAGACGCCGTACGAGATGGCTTCCGATGAATCCAGCACCTCCCGTCACGAGACATCTCAACGTCATGTGCCGCACATCTTCGTCAGGGTAGCCAGGCTCAGCGTCCCGAGATCTGCGCGAGCAGGTTCGTCGCGTCCCGGTTACCGGGCTCGATCTCGAGGACGCGCTGCAGCTGGACGCGCGCCTCCGCGTAGCGTTGCTCGATCACATATACCCGGGCGAGCAGCATCCGGCGCTGCGGGGTCTCGCGCTGCTCGAGGGCACCCAGGATGGCTTTGCGCGCGTCAGCCGGTCTGCCGCTCAGGATGTACGCACTCCCCGCGACCTCGAGAGAGGCGGAGTCCTCCGGCCCAAGCGCCACGGCGGTCTCCGCCTCCCGCACCGCCGCCTCCTTATCGCCGAGCACGATGTAGATCTGTGCCGCTCCGGCGTGCGCCTCCGGGTTGCGTGGGTCGGCCGCGACCGCGCGCTCCGCGCTCGATCTCGCGCGCTCGCGCATCTGCGGCTGGGTCGCCGCGAGCTGTGCCTGCACGGTGCCGAGGTTCTTCCAGATCAGCGGGTCAAAGGGACCGACCTCGGCCGCGCGCTCGAAGGCTGCGAGCGCCGTGGTCCGGTCACCGGTCTCGACCGCTCGCAGGCCCAGATTGTTCCAGTGCGTCGGCCACCGTCCGTCGGCCTCGGCGGCAGCCCGTGCGATCGCGACACGGCCAGCCGCGTCCCCCTGACTCGTGGAGCGGCTCCGTACGTATGCCCGCGATGCGCCAATGTCGTTAATGGCCGCTCCGATCGGCCAGAGCAGGCCGAACGCGAGGGCGACCGCGACAAG
>JANNOC010000556.1:0-1516 GCA_031398865.1 Gemmatimonadota bacterium
CCCGCCTGGGTCCTTGCCTGCGTCGCGTTCGCGATCCCCCTGCTGCTGCCGCTGGCGGTCGTCGCCGCGACCGCCCTCGGCCCCGGCGGCGACGCCTGGCGGCACCTCGCCTCCACGGTGCTCCCGGAGTACGTCCAGACCTCGCTGGTCCTGGTGGCCGTGGTCCTGGCGGGTGTCTGCGTGGTCGGCGTGACGTGCGCCTTCTGCGTGACCGAGTTCGAGTTCCCGGGTCGGCGCGTCCTCGAATGGGCCCTCCTCCTGCCGCTCGCCGTGCCCGCCTACGTGACCGCCTATGCGTACACCGACTGGCTGCAGTTCAGCGGCCCGCTGCAGACGTGGCTGCGCGAAGCCGCGGGCTGGCAGCGGGGCGACTACTGGTTCCCGGAGATCCGCTCCGCGGGCGGCGCCGCGGCGATGTTCATCTGCGTGCTCTATCCCTATGTATACCTGCTCGCGCGCGTGGCGTTCCTCGAGCAGTCGCCGAGCGTCGCGGAGGCGGGACGCACGCTGGGGCTTTCATCGCGTGCCGCGTTCTTCCGCATCCGCCTGCCGCTCGCCCGGCCCGCGATCGCGGCCGGCGCCGCGCTCGCCCTGATGGAGTGCCTGAACGACCTGGGCGCCGTGCAGTATCTCGGCGTCTCGACCCTGACGGTCAGCATCTACGCCACCTGGCTGCAGCGCTCGAACCTCGCCGGCGCCGCGCAGATCGCGCTGGTGGCGCTGGCGTTCGTGGTGGCGCTGCTGGTGGCCGAGCGGGCCGCGCGCGGCAAGAGCCGGTTCCATCACACCACCGGCCGCTACCGCTCGATCCCGTTCTCCGACCTCGAAGGCTGGCGCGCCGCCGCCGCGGCCGCCTTCTGCGCCGTGCCGGTGATCGCCGGCTTCGTGCTGCCGTTCGGGGTTCTGCTGGTGCAGGCCTCGGCCCACATTTCCGACGCGCTCGCCGGCGGCTTCTGGCGCGCCACCCGCAACAGCATCGGCGTCGCCGGCGTTGCAGCCGGGGCCACGGTCGCCATCGGCCTCGGCCTCGCATACGCCCGCAGGCTGGCGCCCAACGCCTTCGTGCGCACGACCGTGCGCGCGGCGGGCCTGGGCTACGCGGTGCCCGGCACCGTGCTGGCGCTCGGCCTGCTGATCCCGCTTGCCGGCCTCGACAACCGCATCGACGCCTGGCTGCGCGCGAGCCTCGGCGTGTCCAGCGGGCTGATCTTCTCGGGCAGCCTGTTCGTGGTGGTGCTGGCCTACACGATCCGCTTTCTCGCGGTCTCGCTCGGCGCGCTGGAGGCCGGCTTCGAGCGCCTATCGCCCAACCTCGACGCGGCCGCACGCACGCTCGGCGAGACGGCGCTGTCGGCGCTGAGACGCGTGCACCTGCCCCTCTTGATGCCCGCGCTCGGCGCCGCAGCCCTGCTGGTGTTCGTCGACGCCTTGAAGGAGCTGCCGGCCTCGCTGCTGCTGCGCCCCTTCAACTTCGAGACGCTCGCCACCCACGTCTACAGCTACGCCGGCCTCGAGC
>JANNOC010000561.1:0-4142 GCA_031398865.1 Gemmatimonadota bacterium
CCTCGAGGCCGCGACCAGCGCCGCCGATCGCGCGACGCCGAGCCCGTACACACGGGTCTTCGCGCGCGCCATGCAGTTTCTGTCGGAGACGCGCCCCGCGCTCGGGGGCACGGCGGAGCGAGCCGCCCGGCTGAGCGCTTCCCAGGTGGAGTCACTGCGTCTGGTGCTCGACTCGGAGTCCGTGGGCGAGCGCGACGAGCTGGGGCGATTTGTCCCGTGGCTCGCGACGATCGGTTCGGTCAGTCCGCTCATCGGACTGTTCGGCACGGTGCTCGGCGTGATTGACGCCTTCGTCGGCATCTCGCGGCAGGGCTCCGGCAATCTCGGTGCGGTCGCACCCGGGATCGCGCAGGCCTTGATCGCGACGGCCGCCGCGCTGGCTGTCGCCATTCCCGCGGTGTTCGGATACAACCTGTTCGCGAGCCGGCTCAACCGGCTGGATAACGAACTCGAGGGATTCGGATCGGAACTCATCGCGTTACTGGTGCGCGAGGAGCGCATCTAGATGCCGCGACATCGGCGCAGCGCGGCGACCGGGGGCGGGATGGCGCTCAACGCCGACATCAACGTCGTGAGCCTCATCGATGTGATGATGCTGCTCATGGTCATCTTCATGATTACCGCGCCCATGATGCAGGGGGGCGTCGACGTCGCGCTGCCCAAGGCCGAAGCGCGTCCGCTGGAGCCCAAGAGCGGGCTGATCGTCACGGTGAACCGGCAGGGCGGCATCTTTCTCGACGAGACGCGCGTCACGTTCGCCGAGTTCCGTGCCAGCTTCAAGGCGGTGGCCGAACGGAAGGCCAGCGGGGCCCGCGGCGTGTACCTGCGGGCGGACGAGGGGGTCCCCTATGGTACGGTCGTGCGGGTGCTCGCGGTGATGCGCGCCGCGGGCGTCGGGGACGTGGGACTCGTCGCGGAACCCGAGGTGATTCGCTAGTGCTCCAGGCCGCGCGGCCTCGGCTCTCGTTAGGCAGAGGGCTGGTGGGGCCGCTGGGCGCGTCCGCCGCGCTGCACGTGCTGGGCGTGTTCGCGCTCGTCGCGTCGGGCGCGGGTCGTGCGATGGTGCCGGCTCCGATGTATCGCGTCGATCTCGTCGCGGCACCGGCCGGCGAGCGGCGTGCTGGCGTGATCCGTCCCGAGCGCGCGACACCGTCGCCGCCCGCGACCGCGCCGCCGCCGCGTGCCGAAACGCGTCCGCGGGACATGCCTTCGCCCATTCCCGAGCCCGCGCCGCGCCGACCGTCACCGCCCGCGACGCCAACTCCCCCAACGCCGGCGCGCACCGCGAACGTTCCCGCGCCGGTGGCGGGCGGCGGACCCACCGGTGGGCGCGGCACCGACGTCGTCACGGTGCGCACGAATGGGATCGAGTTCCCGTTCCCCGGGTATCTGAGCAACATCGTCAGGCAGATCGCGCTGCGCTTCACGCCCAAGGATCCGAACGCACCACTGCGGGCCGAGGTATTCTTTCTCCTGCATCGCGACGGGCACGTGTCGGAGCTGCGGGTCACGGCGCAGTCAGGTGACTACGCGTTCGATCTCGATGCGCGCGGAGCCATTGAAGCGGCGGCTAACCTTCGCGCCTTCGGGCCGCTCCCGGCCGGATTCCGGGACGATGTGCTGCCCGTAACCTTCAGCTTCGATCCTCAACTGATCCGGTGATGCTGCGATCTGTGTGGGTGGCGCTCGTCGCTGCGACGTGCGTCGGTGGCGTGGCAAACGCCCAGGATACTACCTCGCGCCAGGGCGTGCGCATCGGCCTGACCTATCAGCCGGGGACCAAGCCCGGCGTGCTGGTGCTGCCCGTGGCCGCGGCATACGGCGACAGCGTTCGCGCGATCCTCGAGCGCGATCTCGACCAGGGTGATCGTGTCACAGTCGTTCCGGGAACGGCGGCACCATCGCCGGGAGCAGGCGCGCTGAACTATGCGCTGTACGGACAGCTCGGCGCGGCTGCCCTCGTGCGCCTAACGCTGACGGGAAGCGGGGGGATCGTGGTGGTCCTGCACGATGTCGCTGGCAAGCGCACCATCGATACGCGGACGGCGGCGCTTATTGGCGCGCCTCTGAGCGCGGACTGGCGCATGTCGGTGCACCGCGTGGCGGACGAGCTGGAACGATCCATCACGGGGGTGCGGGGCATTGCGTCCACCCGCGTCGCCTTCGTGCGCGACGGCCGTGTCATGCTGGTGGACAGCGACGGCGCCAGCATGCGAGCCGTCACGGAAAGAGGACGGGCCCTCTCGCCGGCATGGCATCCGGGAGGCCGGACGCTCGCATACAGTCTCTTCGCGGACCGCGGCGGCACGCAGGTAGTGTCGCGCGATCTGTCGTCCGGTGGAACGCGGGTGGTGTCGGAGCGCGCCGGGCTGAACATCACGCCGACGTTTTCGCGGGACGGCCGCACGATCGTGTACGCGCACGGACAGGAGGCGGGCACCGACCTGGTCGCCATTCCCACGACTGGCGGTGCCGCACGACGTGTCACCGTGGGCCGCGGCAGCGACAACGTCTCACCCAGCTTCAGCCCCGACGGACAGCGGCTCGCATTCACCTCGGGCCGTTCCGGGCATCCGGAGGTGTATATTTCCGATGCCGACGGCACCAACGCCGATCTGCTGACGCCGTTCGCGTTCGGGGATCAGAGTTATCGATCCAATCCGGATTGGTCGCCGGATGGACGGTCGGTCGCTTTTCAGTCCTTGATTGGCGGACGATTTCAGGTGATGACGATCAGTCTTCGGGATCGGAGCATCAAACAGGTCACCAGCGAAGGCGTCAATGAGGATCCTTCATGGGCGCCGGATGGCCGGCACCTCGTGGTCACGTCCACGCGCACCGGAAGTCGTCAGCTCTTCGTGGTTGACGTCGAGTCCGGACGTGCACGGCAGCTGACATTTGGCGGCGCCCCGCGCTCGGCGGCGTGGTCGCCGTCGCTGGCGCAATAACCCACTCGACCTCTTCCGGAGATGCGAATGACTTCCCCCCGATTCGCTCGCGTTGCCCCTCTGCTCGTGCTCGCGTGCATGACACTGGCCGCATGTCCCAAGAAGCCACAGCCCGGGACTCCTGTTCCGAGCGTGAATGAGGACAGCCTGGCGCGCGAGCGGGCGCGCCTGGATTCGCTGGCGCGCGCAGAGCAGGCGCGCCGCGATTCGCTGGCTCGCGTGCAGTCGATGTCGGACAGTGCGCGCATGGCGCGCGAGCGCGCGATGGAAGCGGTGCGGGCCGCGCTCACCGCGCCGATCTACTTCGAGTACGACCAGGCCGAGTTGTCGTCGGAGGCCCGGGCCGTGCTGGACGCGAAGGTGCCTGCCCTGTCGGCCAACGACGGCGTTCGCCTCCGCGTGTCGGGACACACGGATAGTCGTGGCTCCGATGAGTACAATCTCGCGCTCGGCCAACGGCGTGCCGCGGCGGCGAAGCGGTATCTCACGCAGCGCGGCATCGCCGAGTCGCGCATGGAAGTGGTGAGCTTCGGTGAAGAGCAGCCGTCCGCGACGGGCGAGGACGAGTCGTCGTGGTCGCGGAATCGGCGCGCCGAGTTCGAACTCACGGCCGGGGGCGAATCGCTCTCGCCGGCGCCATGAGCGCTCGTCGACAGTCCGGCCGTCGTCATGCGCGGGTAGTGCTACTCGTCGCCGCGGCGGCAGCGACCACCGGCTGCTTCGCGACGCGTGCCGATGTGCTGGTGTTGCAGGGCGACATCTCGACGGTGCGCGGCGACATCGCGCGGTCCGATTCCCTGCAAGCCGCGCAGATGCAGGGGGTGATCGCCGCGCTCACGGCGGCCACCGATTCGCTGCAGCGAGTGTCCACCACCGTTGCCCGCATGCAGGGTGACGCGCAGGACAGGTTCTACGGAATGGAGCAGCAGCTGCTGCAAATCCAGGAACTCACGGGACAGAGTCAGCGCCGACTGCAGGAGCTGCGCGCGGAGATCGAGCAGCGCAACCGCGCACCGGCACCTTCGCAGTCGCAGTCGCCGGCGCAGTCGCCTGCACCCACGTCGCCACCGTTGCAGACGCAACCGATCTCACCCGGTGCCCCCGCAGCGGTGTCTCCCTCGCAACCGGTCGCCACGTCAACATCCGGCACGCCGGGGCCGAACCAGCTCTTCCAGCTCGCGCTCGATCAGCTTC
>JANNOC010000598.1:0-4219 GCA_031398865.1 Gemmatimonadota bacterium
TCCACAGCAGAGCGCTGGACGACGGCAAGAAGAAGAAGAAGGGCTGCAGCACCAAGCATGTCTCCACTGGCTGTGTGAAGACTGAAGTTGAACAGAGCGTGGACGATCTGACGAGGATATGGCGCGACGCGTGGAATGACACGGCCGACGAGTTGGGCCGGCTGTTGAACAGGGTTGATGACATCAGAGCATGCTTCGCCGATGAAACCCTTACCCTGTCCGACATCCCCGTCAACTTCTCTGTCGAGCCTCAAATCTTTCTGAGCATCGAGAGAGACGGGAAAAGCAAAAACAAGGCGGGAGGCGCCTCCGGGAATGCGAAGGGCACCGTCGCGGTCGGTGTTCCGGTGAATTCCGACTTCAAGGCGCAGGTGAAGATGTTCTACATCCCGTGCCTCCCCTTTGCCATCCGTCCAAGAAGCATCGGAGCGAAGGGGAGCATGGAGGCCGGAGGCTCATTCACCGCGACCGTGAACGCCACCGGAGAGTTCCATCAGTTTTTCACCATCCCGCCGGGTGGCGGCATCCAGATTCCGGTTGCCGTGCTACCGATCGCACTCGGCGGCGTCCCCATCGCCGTGCTGGACATCAGCGTCTACCTCGATGGGACGCTGGACGTATCCGGCGAAGGAAAGCTGGACGGGAACCTAAGACTGCAGGCGATGCAGCGCAGCACGTTCGACTTCGAGTGCAGCGGTCACGGCTGCGAGTCCACCCCCCAGCGGAGTGCCCTTCTCCCCGCGACGGCGGTCGAATCCGTGAAGCTGGACGGGCGAGTCAAGATCAAGCCGGCGATCTATTCTGCATTGCAGCTGAGCCTCAACTACAGACTCCTGAGCGCCCGCGCCGGTCCGCAACCATTCCTGCTGGGCGAGATCTATGGCTGCGCTGCCGCGGCGGGTGCGCAAAACACGGCCGGTGCCTCGAGCGGGGAACAGTCGTATGCGCTGACAGCCGATCTCGACTGGGGACTCGAGCTCCGCGCTGAAGCTTCGGCCGGCGGCAAGCCAGTGGCGAAAAAGATGTGGCCATTAATGGACACCGCTCACCTCTACTTCAAGGACCTGGCACAGTCCACGGGGCTCAAGCCCGGTGTCACGGGCACGCTGCAACCGTCACTCGGCCAGCCGACCGCTTACGCGGCGACGATGCCGACCTGTTATCCGTATCCCGAGCAGATAAAGTATCGGGTGGAATGGACCGGAGGCGCCAGCGCCACTACCGGGGCCGTGAATCCCACAGCGACCAAAGGCAGAGCGCTGGGTTTGCCGGCGAACATCCCAACGAGGACGGCGGCGGGCAACAGTGCTCCCTCAACCTGCGCGGCCGGGCCGGCGCCAGTTATTTGCTGGAGCGCACCGCTTACCGCCGCCTCGCTCAATCTTGCGTGGCCTGCGCTCGGTGATTACACCCTCACCGTAACGCCGGTCGAAGACAAGCATGGCCGCAAATTCGACGGGTCGCGCGCCACGCAGCTCAACATCAAGGTGCAACAGTGACGCGCCTAACGGTGCTTGCCGCTGCGTTCCTGTTTGGTGCGGAGCACCTGGGCGCGCAAATCCCCGGCCCATCCACCGGAGCGCGCTCTGCGGTCGGAGTGTCAGGGTGCCCGGCGGCAATGGAATCGTGGTGGCGGTCGCATGGCAAAGGCGGCAGGATCGCGTGCGCCGCGGATCCGACACGCCCCGCGATCCTGCTCGTTCACGGGCTGCATCAGGACATGCGAACATGGACGGCGCCATCCTGGTCGGAGTACGCCTACGATCTGCGCACTCCGCAGGACCAGCGCATCGAAGACACGCACGCAGTGCCTAACGCGGGCGTGTACAAGGTCGGCAAATCCGACTGGCTCTACGGAAACAACCGCGCCGGATGGGACCGGGAGAAAAACTGGTTCGACTATCTGCGGAGCCAGGGATTCACCGTCGCAACGTGGGGCCAGGAAGGCCTCAACTTCGCCGACGCCGAGTCGTCGGGGTTTGCCGCGTTCGACGCGCTGCTCGCGCAGACGGCGGCACTGAGCCCCGGCGCGCCACCTCCGGTTGCGCTCATCGGTCACAGTCGCGGTGGGCTGCTCATACGGAAGATCCTGAAGCTGCGGGGCAGCAAGGATCGCGTGCGGTGGGTTGTGACTCTGCATTCTCCTCATCAGGGGAGTGAGCTCGGCAAGGAGCCCGGGCGTCTGGCCGCGGAAGCAGTCGATGTCATCAACTGCTGCGCACCGCCCACCCTGAACGCCGCATTCAAGCAGCATCTCAAGGACGTCGTGAATGAGGCGATGCGACCGTGGACGAAGAGCGAGAGTCTCGAGCTGGCGCCCGACGGTCCGCTCGTTCGCGATCTGGCCGCTGGCGAATCGGCGCTTCCGGGAGTGAAGTACTACACCTTCGGCGGTGTCAAACCGACCATCTTCCGGCTCTACACGTGGCTGTTCGATGCCAACAGCGCTGTGCCTCAGTACTCATGCAAGAACAAGCTGGACCCGACGTCCTGCAAGCAATACTTCGTGTGGCGGGTCAAGGCCCACGAGATTGCCTCCATCTCGCCGATTCTCGAAACGGTTCGCGATTTCGTTCACGAAGTGAAGCCGGGCTATGGCGACGCGTTGGTGACTGACGCAAGCGCGCGACTCCCCTGGTCCGTGCACACGACGACGCAACTCAATCACGCCGAGGTGCTGTGGGATCGCGGCATCCAGGCGAACGTCGCGCGTCTGATCGTTCCCGACGGCAAGACGACACGTCCCATTCCTTCGGCGGAGGGAATGAAACGTGGAACCCAGTAGGCGGCGGCCTGCTGTCACGTAGGCGATGCTTCTCCGCTTCAGGCTGCCACCGTTCTCTCCGAAATGGATCGCGCCGCTGTTAGGCGTTGTTGGCGTCGTGCTGTTGGGCGTATCGGTGCGGGGCGCCGGCCAGAGGATCGACATGCTCAGGTCGTGGCCGCGTGTGAACGCACGCGTTGACGGCGGAGATGTCGTGAGCTTCGTGAGACGAGGGCAGCGTGAGGCGATGTATGCGGGGAGGCTGCAGCTTCGGTACGACTTCCGCGGCCAGCAATACGCCGTCGCGGCCACCGAAGAGGTCTACTCCAGTCACTACGCGGCGCAGGCGCGCGGGGCACAGCAGGCGACGCGCGAGGGCCAGGTGCAGGTGCTCCTCGATCCGGACCGGCCTGCGGCACCGCGGCTCAACGCGGGCTATAACGCCGAGTTCTTTTTCGGGAGTATCGTGCTGGCGTGGATTGGCGGCGTCCTCGTGTTTCTCGCTGCCGTCTTCTCACGAGCGTTTCGCGACGAGGCACCCGGCACGACCAGGAAGCAGGGGGGCGGTGCCGAAGGCAGGTGGGTCGCCGCTTTCTTCGCCGTGCTGGGTATCGGGTTCGTTGCGGGAGGAGTCAGCGCGTTCTGGTTTGCGCAGCGCGAGCTGACGACATGGAGGCCGGTTGACGCGCGCGTCGACAGCACGGATGTGGTCTGGCGACCCAGTCGCTCGCGTGGGAGTGGCGGTGCGAACAGCGGCTCATATCCAGTGGATGTCTACGCCGCGCGCGCGTGGATCACGTACAGCTTCGGGGACTCGGAGTATCACGTCCCCGTAGTACGTGGCGCCTACTCGAACGACTCGAGCGGCGCCGCGCGGGTCGCGGCGGTGGTTCGGCGCTCCGGGAGCATGAGCGCGCGAGTCAACCCGGGTAATCCGTTCGACGCCGCCGTTGAGCGCCCGGGCGCGGTGCGCCGGTTCTGGTTTCCGGCACTGTTCACTGTGCCGGGTCTCGTCTGCCTCGTTTTGGTATGGGTGATCGGCGGGAGAAAGAGGAGGCCGCGGCGGCGCGCGGCCGCCAAGTGCAGCGCGCGTTAGGCGAGTGGTTGGTATAGACCGGGTAGATAGGTAACAGAACCGTCCAAGTACATGGGTAACACTCCTTCTAAACTGCACGGCGACTCTCAATTGAGCGAGGAACGCCGATGCCTTGGTTGGAGACTGCCCCTGTGGACGAGCGGATCCAGTTCATTCAGGACGCATTGAGCGACCGGTTTACGATGTCGGAGCTCTGCGCGCGGTATGGTGTCAGTCGTCGCATCGGGTACAAGTGGCTCGCGCGCTACGAGGAGGAAGGCCGGCGCGGGCTCCGGGATCGCAGCCGCGCCCCGCACCACTGTCCGCATCGGATCGAGGCCGAGCTCGCCGACCGGATCTGTGCGCTCCGGCGGCAGCAT
>JANNOC010000608.1:0-3539 GCA_031398865.1 Gemmatimonadota bacterium
TCATCGCTTCCGCGACACCCGGGTCGGTCACCCGGTCCGAGACGATGCCGATACTGACCGTCACCGAGCGCCCATGTGCGAGCGCCGCGAAGCTCTGCTCCCGGAACGTACGGCACAGGGTGTTCGCCAACACCTGTCCCCTGGCCGGTCCGATGCCTGGAAGCATCGCGAGGAATTCCTCGCCGCCGGTGCGCGCGATCACGTCGCCCGGCCGGAGAAGCGCACGGAGGTGCGCGCCGATTTCGCGCAGCACGACGTCGCCCGCCAGGTGGCCGTGCTGATCGTTGATGGCCTTGAAATGATCGACGTCCACCGCCAGCAGTGTCAGCTCTCCGCCGCTGCGCTCGAGCTGCGCGACCGCACGACGCAACTGCTGCCGCAGACCTCGGCGATTCAGGCACCCCGTGAGGGAATCGGTCAGCACCAGATCCGCCAGCTGCAGGCGGAACTGATTGTACGCGCGGCCGACGAGCGTGATGCCGTCCGGACGCTGATCGGCGTCCGCGTCGTAACCGCGCGTGAAGTCGCCTTCCTGGGCGCGCGCGAAGAGGTCGACGAGACGTGACAGTCGTCCGCTCAACGTCCCATGCAGATCCACGAACACGACGGACACGAGAAGATATAACGCAAGCATCCACATCTCTTCCCGCCAGACCGTGGGCGCGCCGGGTCCCGTGCGGTACGCAACCAGCAGTACGTAACCGATCATCGTTCCCGCGACGGCGACCGCTCCCGCCGACCGGCCGAAGTAGAACACCGTGAACTGCAGCACGAGGAACGAGACGAGCAAGGCACTCGCGAACTGATGCGGCGGCGCGGCGATGGCTACGAGCGCGAAGAGCAGCGTCAAGTCACGCACCGTGCTCATCGCGAGCATAACGCTTCCCACCGCGCGGCTACGCCACACGTACGCGCTCTCGAGCGCGAGCGCGCCGAGGTACAGGCTGGTGGCCTGCACGATCGCGAACGGCGAACCGGAGAGTGCCGCGATCGCGCCGCCGGCGACGAGGACGGTGAGCAGCGCGCGCAGCTTGTTCTGCCACAGCAGCACGTCGGCGTTCGCGGTACGCTCCACCGACGAACGATCGCGCGCACGCGTCGATGCCCCGCGGTGGGCGACAGGGCCGACCGTTCGGGACGACGCCCCCGGTGAGATGACCGTCAGGAAGGTGGGTGTGCGCATAGTGGCGTCTGCCCCTATTCGAAGCAGAACGCGCGCCAATGGATGAGATCGCTGGCCTCGCGCCGCGGTTAAGTCACGATGTCGAGGGTGAAGCATCTGGCGCCGCGTTTTGCAAGGCGTCCGCGACGCATCGCGGGGGTCGGAGCGAACCTGCCGCTACCGGTCCCTAGTCACGTCCCCAGACCCGCGCGGCGACGGCCATGCGCCCGATACCAGCACCGACGGACTCAGCGTGCCGCGCGCGACCGGTGGAAGTCCATGCGTCCAGAGTACCACGCAGTCTCGTCCGCTACGCTTCGCGGCGTACAGCGCTTCGTCCGCGCGCGCGCGCAGATCCTCCGCGCTGTCGGCAGTGATTGCGGGCTCGGCGACGACCCCGATGCTGAGCGTCAACGGAATCTCGCGCGATCCCACCGTGAACGGATGCGCGCGGAAGCTCTCGGCGATACGATTGGCCAGATACAGCGCGCCGTCCTCGTCGGTGGCGGGAGCGAGCAATACGAATTCCTCGCCGCCGACACGTGCAACCACGTCCCCGAGTCGCGCAACGGCGCGCAGGCGGGTGCCGATTTCCCGGATAGCCGCGTCCCCCGCGAGATGTCCGAACGTATCGTTGATTTCCTTGAACAGATCGGCATCCATCGCGAGGATCGCGAGACTGCTGCCCGTGCGCGACGCGCGTGAGATCTCCCGCGCGAGCTCGAGCTCGAAGCCGCGCCGGTTGAGACAGCGACTGAGCGGATCGTTGATGACGATGGACGCGAGCTGCGTGCGCATGCGGTTGTAGGCGCGCCCCACCATCGTGATGGCGTCGGGACGGCCATCGGCGTCCACGTCGTACTCGTGCGTGAAGTCCCCCTCCTGGGCACGATCGAACATGCCCGCGATGTGGGCAAGCCGGAGCCGGAAGTTGCCGTGGACGATGATGAACACAAGCGCGGCAAGCACGAAGGTGGCTAACCCCGTGGCCTCTTCCGCCCAGCGCAGCGGCGCGCCGCGCGTCATCGCCAGCCAGACAATCGTCACGTGCGCGAGGGTCGCCCCTGCGACCGCGAGTATCGCGGCGCGGCGGCCGAAGTAAAACTCGGTGAACTGAATCGTGCACAGCGCGAGCAGTAGCGTGCGCTCGTAATACCCCGGCGGCGTCACCAGAGCGGTGCCCGTGAAAATCACCGAGAGATCCGCCGCGATGGTCAGACCCAGCATCACGTTGCCAGCACGGCCCCGCTTCTCCACCGCGAGCGCGAGCCCGCACACAATCGTGAGATACACCGCGATCACGATCGCCAGCGAGCGCCAGTCGCCATGCAGGACGCCGGCAATGCGCAGCGCCATCCCGAAACCTCCGACAGCCACCGCAAGGGCCACGCGCAACTTACTCTGCCAGAGCAGAACCTCGGCGTTAGAGCGCTCGCGCAGCAGCGGATCCGAGGCTGTCACGAGTTCAGATCGCGCCGGCGAGCGGGCTGGTGCAGTGCGCGCAGCGAGTCGCGCGCGCGTCGATCTGTTGGCGGCAGAACTGGCATTCCTTGGTTTTCGCGGTGTCAGCCGGGCGGATGAACAGCCGGCTCATACGCCACGCGACCAACCCGATGATCAGAAAGTCCAGCATCACGCCGAGAAAATCGCCGACGAGAAAGCGCACGTTTCCCACCTCCCACGCCATAGCGCGCCAGTTTCCCGAGGGGACCATCGCGCCGACGAGGGGCATGATGAAGTCCGCCACGAACGCCGCGACGAGCTTGTTGAGCGCTGCGCCAATGACGACGGCGATCGCGAGCGCGAGGACATTCTCCTTCAGGAGAAAGCCTTTGAAGTCATTCCACATGAGGGATTCTCCGGAAAGGCGGTGGCAGGCGCCTGACGATGATACGGACGGGCAGTGCGCCAGTGCGGGACGTGCGCCGAAAGTATCGCCTCGGGCAGCGAGCCGACAGACACGCGCCGGCGGTCGTCATCTCACAACAGGCTGGCCACAGCGGACCGATCTCACTCGATGTCGTCCAGCGACCGGGGCCGATCCTGTTTGAGCAACCGCGACAACGCGCGGTCCGCAAGCAGGCGCATGACGCTCCGACACTGGGCGACGTCCGTCGTCAGATCAGAACCTCGCCTCGACGTATAGCATGCCGCGCCAGCCGCGCCGCGGATTGATGCCCTTGGCGACATCGAAGCGGAAGAGCCCGTCCAGAATGGAGACGCCGGCGCCCGCGCCGCTGAGCGGCTGGCCGGGATGCGCCCAGTCTCGGCGATCACCAGCCCACCCGAAATCGGCGAATACGATGGGACGCGCGCCCACGAAGCTCGTGCCCAGCTCGAGGTGACCCAGCCAGTACGCGTCGCCGCGCATGGACCC
>JANNOC010000642.1:0-2275 GCA_031398865.1 Gemmatimonadota bacterium
ATCCTGAGGTGCCCGAGCAGTGGAGGCGACAGGTAGGCGGCGACCAGCACCCGGTCTGAAAGTTGGCAAGAAAACGTGGTTTTCTGGCACAAATTGCAGGTTTACGTCCAGATTCGCCAGGGTAGCTTGGTTTCGTCGAACCGGCGTACCCCACTTAGCGAGGCTCCAATGAAGCGTGCCGCCCTCTCCCTTCTCGTGATCGCGTTTGCCGCCATGAGCTTGACCGCATGCGGCGAAAGCCCGACCGCCCCGAAGGGTGTTTGCCAAGTGACGCAGGGCTCTGGCACCTGCTAATTCCGGCGCGGCCGCTGGCCGCATTGGAAGGACGGCTTCGCGCATCACGTTGCCACGAGTGCAGAGTGTCGCTGTTGCGCCATTTCCCGGGCGATGTCGAGCAGTTCCCCGCTAGGAGCTTCAGCGTACACTGAAGATTTCCGCGTGACCCGCGTTCCTGCGGCAAGCGCGCGGATCGCCTCTTCCGTCTCGAATGCGAGCTGGTTGAGACGGAAACGCGAGGCAAGCTCCAAAGCTTCGGCTAACACTGGACGAGCTGCGTCCGCCCGGTCGAAGTCGATACATCCGCGACCAACGTACAGCAGGTAGCTGACGCGCAAAGCGGGTGGGAGCGGTGCGTCCGCCAAGTCTCGGCGATACTGCTCGAAAACCGGCTCGCAGCGGTCCATAGCCGCGATTTCGAGTAGGTTGATGGTCGCCACCCAGCGCGAATACTGCTCGCGTGCAGTGTGTGCGACAATAAGGTGTGTATCGCGAGCTGCGTCGCGCATGCCCAAATGAACAAAGTACGCCGCAAGATCTGACAGAGCGCGATCACGCGCCCGTGGCTCTCGTAGTATGCCGAGTGCCTCGTGCACCAGCTGCACTGCGCGCGGATACTCCTTGCGACGGTACGCCACGTCCGCACGGTCGTGCAACGCAATCCCACGCACCTCGGTGAGATCCTCCGCCTGCGCGCGCGCGATGACGTCGTCCAGAATCGCTTCGGCTGACGGCAGGTTGCCGAGATCAATGGACACGTTCGCGTCGGCGATCCGCGCGCGCAGCTGCTTGGGACGGTCTCCGTGAACCGTCGCCATTGCACCCGCGCGTGAGTACGCGTCCGTTGCCTTATCGAAATCGCCGAGCACCCGGAAGCAGTAGCCGAGCTGCATAGTCGCGTCGATCGTGAGATCCGGCTGTGTCCGCTCCGTATGATCAGCGATCGTGCGAAAGACATCCGCGGCCAAATCGAAGCGACCTTCGAAGCTCAGGGCACGCCCGTACGCCACCAGGCGCGAAACGACTCCGGCCGCATAACCGCCGTCGCGTCCGCCAATCCGGATCTCCGCGACAATGCCTTCGAGGATGGTGCGGGCTGGGCTGGTTGCCCCCATCTGGTAGACCGCATCGCGCACCGCGGTCCATCCCCACAGATCGGTAGGGCTGAGCGTGTAGTTGCTCTCCACCCACTGATCGAACAGGCGAAGCACAACCAGACCGGCTGACGCGTCGCGCCATTCGGTGCTGTTCGGCTCATCGCGGCCGAGCGCTTCGAAGAAGGATAGATGTCGCAACTTGGATTCAGTGAGTAGCATGGGGGGGGCCGGGGTCAGACTGCCCTACATGTCCGTGATGAGTAATTTTGCGTCAGGCAAGACGTCCAGCAATAGCGGTCCTGACCAGAAATACCACACTTTCCTGCCAATCTACCGAACGGGCGCCGGGGCTATGCCAGCATTCGGGGCTAACTGCCGAGCTGGACGGCGAGAAACCCGAGTGACATCGCCATCCGAGACGAACCGGGTTCGCCGCGCATCGAGCCGGTCGAGGAGCGTTTCCAGTTCGTTGTCCAGCACCTGCCAGCGCTTCAGGTGCAGTGGCGAGAAGCTGCTGTCGTAGGGACTGACGTTCGGGCCGCCGCCCACCTCGAGGATCGCGTCGAATTTGTACGTGATGGTCCTCCCACTCCTGGGATCGGTCCACGATCCGGCCGCAGCGAGATCCCGATTCTTCGGCCAGCGACCCAGCGGAAGCGCAAAGGTGCGCACGCGGTAGCCGGGCACGGCGGAGTCAATCGCCATTTGCGCGCGGGCAATGTGCTCCTGCACGAAATCGTCTGGATAGCGGTCGAGTTGCGCGTGCCACAGGGTGTGATTGCAGAGCTCGAACCCCTGGTCCGCGAGGAAGCGCAACTTGCGGTGACGCCACTCGGTTTTCTGTCCTTCGATTCCCTTCTTTCCGAAGAACGAGCGTCCGGCCTCCGCATCGGCGAGCAGGC
>JANNOC010000648.1:0-9355 GCA_031398865.1 Gemmatimonadota bacterium
GCCCGCTCCTGCAGGGAAGTGTACACGAAGACCCGGTAGGGATCCTTGTCCCATTCGGGCTCGAAGCCGGCGCGCATGTACTCGAACTGCATTTTCTCGATCACCACGGGATCGAAGACGCGCGCGTCGCGCGTGTAGTCATGCAGCACGGCGCCGTGCCGGTCTTCCTCGGCGGTCCAGAGATTCGTCCAGCGCGTCCAGTACGCATTCTCGCCGAGGTACACGGCGAGGATCCGGTGGAAGTGGGGGAGTCCTTCCTCGGTCAGGAGATTGAGCGCGAGCGCAACCCGCGCCGGTTGGCTGATCCCGCGCGCCCGCTCGCGCAGCGCCGCGATGTGGCGATCCGGGTCCTCGTCCTTGGCCGGCTGCAGCAGCTCGGACGGAAACCAGAGTACTCGCTTCGACTCATGCACTTCCATGAGCTCGTGCACCACCTCTTCGAGGTCCGCGAGCACTTCGATCTTGGATAGAGTCTCGGCCTCACTGATGGACATGTCGTGCGGGAATGAGGAGCGGGACTGAACAGCGGGACGGATCGTGTGGGCGGGAACGCTCAGATCTTGTGGCGGAAAGTGATCCGGCCGCGCGTCAGGTCGTACGGAGAGACTTCCATCGTCACCCGGTCGCCGGCCAGCACGCGAATCTTGAAGCGACGCATGCGTCCGGCCATCGTCGCGAGTACGTCGTGTCCATTCTCCATCGACACGCGGAAGGTCGCGTTCGGGAGTACTTCCGTGACTGTGCCTTCCAGCTCGATCGCCTCTTCCTTCGCCATGACTCCTCGCTCACTGCCTCTCTGCGCCGTGCCGCGGTCGCGGCGGGCGGTCCGATCCAGCGCGGCAGCGGCCGCCGGATGCAACCCGAAACATACGCTCTTCCTGCGCCGCATGCCAGCGCACCGCGCCTCCGGTAGTGGAAACCCGCTACCGCGCCGCTTCTCCCGTTGCGGTGCCGCGCTGGGTCACTGAAGTTGGACCATGCAGACAAGCGTCGCCTTCGTTCCGAAGCTCGTCTCGACGCTTCGCGAGGGCTACACCAGAGCGCAGTTCGGGCAGGATGTAACTGCCGGCATCGTCGTCGGCATCGTCGCGCTCCCGCTGGCGATCGCTTTCGCCATCGCGAGCGGCGTCAGTCCGGAGCGCGGTCTGCACACCGCGATCGTCGCCGGTTTTCTGGTCTCCGCGCTGGGTGGGTCGCGCGTGCAGATCGGCGGCCCCACCGGGGCGTTCATCGTCGTGGTGTACGGCGTGGTGCAGCAGTTTGGAATCAACGGGCTGATCATCGCCACGATGATGGCGGGGGTCATTCTGATCGTCCTCGGCCTCACGCGGCTCGGTGCGGCGATCAAGTTCATCCCGCACCCGGTCATCACCGGATTCACCAGCGGGATCGCGGTGATCATTCTCTCCAGCCAGATCAAGGATCTGCTGGGCCTGCGCATGGGGCCCGTCCCCGTGGAGTTCGCGCAGAAATGGCGGTCGTATCTCGCGCACTCGGCCGACGTCAATCCATACGCGGTGCTCGTCTCGGGGGTCGCGATCGCGATTCTGCTGCTGTGGCCGCGAATCCGCACGCGCGTGCCGGGACCTCTCGTCGCCCTGGTGGCGTGTACGGCGCTGGTGCAGCTCGCCGGGCTGCCGGTGGAGACGATCGCAACACGCTTCGGCGGAATTCGCGCGGGGGTACCGCATCTCGCATTCCCGGACGTGACCATCGCGCAGACCATCGCGCTCGTGGGCCCCGCCTTCACCATCGCCATGCTTGCCGCGATCGAGTCGCTGCTCTCCGCCGTAGTGGCGGACGGAATGATCGGCGGCCGGCATCGCTCCAACATGGAACTCGTCGCGCAGGGCGTGGCGAACGTTGCGTCGTCGCTCTTTGGCGGCATTCCCGCCACCGGCGCCATCGCGCGCACGGCGACCAACGTCAAGAACGGCGGCCGCACCCCCGTGGCGGGCATCGTCCACGCGATCACGCTGCTGCTCATCTCGCTTTTCCTGGGCCACTGGGCGGGACTGATTCCGCTCGCGGTGCTGGCCGTGATTCTTGTCTTCGTTGCCTATCACATGAGCGAGTGGCGAACGTTCCGCGCCGAGCTGCGCTCGCCGAAGAGCGACGTCGCCGTGCTGCTGGCGACGTTCCTGCTCACGGTACTCGTGGATCTCACGCTCGCGATCGAGGTGGGGATGGTGGCGTCCGCGTTTCTCTTCATGCGGCGCATGGCGGAGGTGACCAACGTCAGTATGGTCACGCGGGAATTCAGCGACGAGATGGACAGCGAGGACAAGGATCCCGACGCGGTGCGCGGCCGCTCCATCCCCTCGGCCGTAGAGGTCTACGAGATCAATGGCCCGTTTTTCTTTGGCGCCGCCGAGGCGTTCAGAGACACGCTTGGCCGGATCGCGGCCAAGCCCCGGGTGCTGATCATCCGGATGCGGCATGTCCCCGCGATCGACTCCACCGGGATGAACGCCCTGCGCGATCTGGTCCGGCGCAGCCGTAAGGATGGCACCGTCGTGCTGCTCTCGGATGTGCACGCACAGCCGATGATTGCGCTCGGCCGTTCGGCCGCCCTCGACGAGATCGGCGACGAGAATATGCTCGGCAACATCGACGACGCACTGAACCGCGCGCGGGAGATCCTCGGCCTGCCGCCTGAACCGCCGCCGCCGTTCGTGCAGCCGACGGTCCCGCGCGACGCTCACGGAGAACCGGGGTCGCGGTGATCGCCGGAACCAGACCTCCATCGCGAAGTCCACGGAATGTCCCGACGCGGTGATCGCCGGGCCTAGCTGTCCAGCGCGAAGTCCACAAATCCGCGTACGGGATCCACGGAGAGCAGCAGCAGGCGGACTCGCGCGCCAATGGTCTGCCCTCGCCCTCCGCGAACGAGCCGTCCCTCGACCGGCGGATCGATGAGTCGCACCCACGTTGCCTTCTGTGTCACTCCCGTGATGTCCGCGTCGAACGTCTCGCCGACTCGCTCACGCAATAGCGCCGCCGCCTGACGCTTGCGCTCGAGGCGATCCTGCTTGCGCGGTTCCACCACGGCATTTTCGAAATCAATGAAGCCGTGCACCGGGTCCACATCCGTGAGCGTGACGCGCACGCGGTCCCCCGCGGTCATCCCCTTCTGGCCGCGCATGACGCGGCCTTCCACCGCGAGATCAACCAGGCGAACGTACGTGCCCTTGTCGGACCCGCCCGTGACCTCGGCGTCGAAGGTCTCCCCCACGCGAGGCGCGATGCTGGCCGCCATGGCCTTCTTGCGGCGCGAGCGCGCGAGCTTGCGATCGACGTCGCTCTCCGCGGTAGTGAAATCGATATGTCCCTTGACCGGATCGGAGACGACGAGAGTGACCTGCACCGTGTCGCCAACGTCCAGCGACGGTGCTCCTCGCACTACGCGTCCCTCGATAGGCGGACTGAGGAGCCGCACGTACGTCCCCTTGGGAGACGCGCCAGTCACGATCGCCATGAAGCTCTCGCCCACCCGGTCGCGCATCCACGCCGCCGCGGCCTTCTTGCGCATGGAGCGCTCGACCTTGCGCGCGGCATCCTCCATCATCGTGCACCGACGCGCGACCTCCATGAGCTCCGCTTCGGAATACCGGACGGCGACGCCCGCCTGGCAGTCCTTCGCGATGCGCTGCGTCACCAGATCCACATAGCGCCGGTTGGGCGCGGTGGAGTGGGTGTACTCGGTGACGGCGAGTCCGAAATGCCCATCGCGCCGATCGGTCTTCATGCGTCGCTCGAGGATGTACTCGCCGGGCCCGAGCAGCTTCACCACGCTGAGGGACAGATCGGGGAAATGCCGGGGATCCGCGGCCTTCCGCCGCGCGAGAAACCCGGCGAGGGCCAAGCTGTCGGGCGCGTCAGGAAGTACTTCGCCAACGTCCGCCGCCAGCGCGACGAGCCGGTCCCAGCGCTTCGGCGAACGCACGATCCGACGAATGGCCGGCACTCGCTTCGTATCCAGGAAGCGCGCCATCGCGCCGTTGGCCGCGACCATGTAGCTCTCGATGATGTCCCGCGCGCGGTTCTGCTCCGTCTTGACGATGTCCACGATGCGCCCGGCGACGACGACGGGCTGCGCCTCTACCGACTCCAGGCTGAGCGAGCCCGCACGCTCGCGCACGGATCGGAGCCGCACCGCGGCTTCCTGCTGGAGGAGCAGCTGCTCTTCCAACCCGCGGAGACGCGCAAACTGCGACCGGAGATCTCTGGGAGGATGGCCGTCCATCCACGACGCGACGCTCTCGTACACGAGCTTCGCGTGGTTGTGCACGACGGCGCGGTACACGTCTTCGCGCACCACCGTGCCGTCGGCCGCAATGTCCATCTCGACGACCACGGCCCGACGATCCTGGCCCTCGTTCAGTGACGTGAGGTCGGTGGAGAGCTTCTCGGGCAGCATCGGGAAGACGATCGGGCCCGTGTAGACCGACGTCGTATTGCCCGCCGCATGTGCGTCCGTCGCGGAGTCCTTGGGCACCAGCACGTCAACGTCGGCGATGCCGATGCACAAACGCAGGACGTCGTTCGGCAGACGCTCCGCCACCTCGATCTGATCGAGATCGCGCGATGACCTGTTGTCGATGGATGACCACAGCCTCGACCGCAGGTCGCGGACGTGAGCGTCCATCGCATCGCGCAATGACGGTTTTCGCAATCGGCCGACTTCCGCCGTCACTTCCGCTGGGAAGCCGGGGTGGAAGCCGTTCTCCAGCATCACTGCCTCGGCGGCAGCCGCGAAGTCGTACGCGGGAGCTGGTGTGCGTTCGGGGAGTGGCGCACTCACCACCGCCTCGTTCGGCAACGTCACAGCTGCACCTGGTCCGTCGCACGCCGGCAGGGAATGGAGAAGGCAAACACCGAGCCTTCTTCGGGAAACTCCGCCCATGCGCGTCCCTTCAGCGATTCCGCCGTTTCGCGCACGATGCTGAGGCCGAGGCCTGTCCCCTCGACACCGCTGACGACCGTTTCGTGCGCGCGGAAGAAGCGCTCGAAGAGTTTGTTGCGGGAATGCTCGGGCACACCGAGACCATTGTCGCGGACACGCACAATGATCTCGCACCGTTCGGTGTCAGCGTCACCGACGGCCTCGCCGTCGATGACCACCCAGCGCTCCTGCTTCGCCGTGTCGCGATACTTGATCGCGTTCGATAGATAGTTGGTCAGCATCAGCTCCACGGCGGCCGCGTTCACGTCGACGTCAGGCAGTTCCTGCACGCGGACATTGATGTCTCGGGTCCCCGTCGCCTCGCGCAGCGTGCGTACGACCTCGGCAGCGACGCGTGGCAGCCGCACGTTGCGCTGCCGTCGTGTGTCCGGGTCCATCCGACTCAGTTCCAGCAGATCGTCCAGCGTCGCGCGCATCTCTTTGGCGTTCCGCTGGATGATGCCGAGGAAGTTATTGCGCTGCGCCTCCGGCATCTGCGTCACCGTCTCCAGAACTTCCGCCGCACCCAGCACGGCGCCGATATGATTCTTGAGCTCGTGCGTGATGGTCCGGTTGAAGGAGCGTAGCCGCTGTTCCCGCTCGCTGATCTGCTCCGACGCGAGCCGCAAGTAATGTGTGAGCGTGGACTCCTGAATGATCGCGACCGCGCGAAAGAGCCGGTGCCCGCAGACGAGCAGTTCGCCATTCCCACACGGTGTGTCGCTCTTCTCGACGGCGTCCACGAGAAAGGTGAACAGGATGCCACCGAGAATCTCGTACTCCTTGAGGATCTCGTAGGCGTCGAAGCCCTGCTGGTGGCGCAATGCGCCCAATTCCATGGCTTTGGCGACCACGGGAATATCTGTTCGAATTTCGTTCGCCGAGCTCTCGAGGTAGTCCGCGATGCCATCGATCAGGAGCGGCACGTGGTCGAGCAACTCTTCCGTCGGGAAAACACGGTTCGCGTCGATGGCGACGCGAGCGGCAATGCGCTCCAGCCATCGGGCCGTCAGCGCCTCGCGCGATGCGCGCAGCTGACCGGCCAACTCGACGGCCAGGGGACACTCTCGCGAAAAGCTCGAATCCATGGATGGGAGGCGGGAACGGAGGTTTACGGCGCGCGACGCAGAGGTCTGTTGTGCGAGGAGCGCGCCAGTGCCCGCCCCTGCAGCACCCGGTCCGGGTGACCGTTGTGTCCGATATCGGTCATTTGGTCATTATTTCTCTGGCAATCACCATAGTGGAGTGCCAAGTTGGACGCGAGCGGCATGGGATGGCGGTGCGTGCTGGTTCACCGAGCCGGAGCAGCCGATGATGCCTTCCAGGGACGGCGCGGACAGCGCGTCGAAGCGGGCGCTCCCCAATGAGCTGGACGCGCAAGTGGAGGCGCTCTCGCGCGCGCTGCGGCAGCGTCTGCGTGAGCGAGCGGGGTTGAGCGGCGAGGCATCTGCCGCACCCGCTGAAATGCGAGCGCTTCTGCGCTTGGAGCTCCGGAACCTCTGCGCGATGGCTCGGGATTCGGGAATCCCGCCTGAAGCGCTGATCATCCGCCTCAAGTCCACGTGGAACAACGTGCCGAGCATTCGCTATCGCGCCCCTGCCGACGCGCAGCTGGCTGAGATGATCACCGCCTGCATCGAAGAATATTACGGTTAGTTTCGCCGCCGAGTCGCGGGCGCTCCGAAAAGCCGATCGGACTCATTGCGAATCACGCGGTAGCACCCGCACGAGACGCCTTCCAATCCGGGGCGATCGACAATCGTAACGCGTCCGCGGGAGTAGCGAATGAGCCCGCGCCCCTGAAGATCCGCGGCGACGATGTTCACGCTGGGCCGACGCGCGCCGAGCATCTGGGCGAGGTCTTCCTGGGTCAGCGGAAAGGCGTCGCCTCCTACCCGGTCGTGGCACAGGAGGAGCCAGCGCGCACAGCGGCGCTCAATCGAGTGCAGGGTGTTGCACGCCGCGGATTGGGCGACTTGATGCAGTAGCAGTTGCGTGTAGCGGAGCACTGCGTTCACGAGCGCGCGGCTGCGCGCGAGCTCTGCGCGGAACACGTCCACGTTCAGGCGCGCCGCGTTGCCCGGCACCTGTACGACTGCCAATTGGGCCGCGGAGCCGGTTCCAAAAAAGGCCGCAAGGCCTACGAGGCCTTCGTTGCCGACCGCCGCCATCTCGATGGATCGTCCCTCGGGCACGGCGGTCATCAGCGAGACGATGCTGGTCAGTGGGAAATAGACGTCCGTGACGGCTGCGTACGGCTCGACGAGGCGCTGCCCGGATGCGAGCGCCACAGCGGTACTTGCGCGCGAAATTCGCTCGAGGTCGTCGCGAGGAAGAGCCGACAGAATGCCATTGCGTTCGACCTGTGCCGGGGGCATGCCGGCAGAGGTGACCATCAGCGTCGGGTCGCGCACATTGAGCACTCACCGACTATGCGAAAACCGGCGCAGGTCATACCGTGGGAAGGAAGGCCGCTGGCAACGAATGTGCGAGCCCAATCGTACTCGGCGCGTCGTCGAGCGGCAACGTCACCGGCACCCTGGGCGAAGGCGGCATTGCGCTTGCTTCAGTCTAGGGATTCCTTGGTGAATAGATTGGCTCAATGACGGACGTTGTATGGGAGCAGACCCTGATGCACCGCAGTGACTCTTGCTCCAGCACGCAGTGGAACACGGACAACGTCGTGGCCGCGGGACCCGCGATGCCGCGATGCGTGACAGCGCCATGAAGGACAAGCGGGACGCGGTAGGGCTGGAGGCAGAGCGCACCCGGTTGCTGGAGGCGGAGCGCGCGGCACGGGCAGAAGCCGAGCAAGCGCGCCGCGAGGCGGAGGCGGCGAGCGACGCGAAGAGCCAGTTCCTCGCCGCGATGAGTCACGAGATTCGTACGCCGATCAACGCCATCATCGGGTACACGCAGCTCCTCAGCCTCGGGATTGATGGCCCCGTCACACCAGCGCAGCAGGAACGGCTCGATCGGATGCGCTGGAGCGGGCAGCATCTCCTGGGGTTGGTGAACGACGTGCTCGACCTGGCCAAGAGCGAGTCCGGCCAGATGACGGTCGCCACCGAGGTCGGGGTCACCGGTGACGCGGTCTCATCCAGCATCGCGCTCACCATGCCGCAGGCGGCCGCGCGTCGCGTCTACCTGCTCGACTGCACGGATGGAGAGCGCGGGGCGGAGTACCTCGGCGATCATCAGCGCGTACGGCAGATCGTCGTGAACCTGTTGGACAACGCCATCAAGTTCACCGCGGAAGGCGGTCGGGTCGAAGTGTACTGCGGAGAAACGGGCGAGCGGCCGGCGGGGGCGATCCTGCCCGGCCACGGTCCGTGGGCGTACATCCGTGTGGAAGACACGGGAATTGGGATCGAGCCCGACCGGCAGGCGCTGGTGTTCGAGCCGTTCGTCCAGGCGGAGTCCGGGCTCACGCGGTCGCGGGGCGGCACGGGGCTCGGGTTGACCATCTCCCGCCGGCTCGCGCGGCTGATGCGCGGCGATCTGACGATGCGAAGCGAGCCTGGAAAGGGATCGATTTTCACGCTGTGGCTTCCGAACAGCCGGGAGACGAAGGCAGCGCAGCAGGGTGCGATGACCGGTGATGCATCCGACACGGCATCCCCGGGGCGCCTAACGGGGCTGGGGCGTGTTGGCCTGCTATTGCGCGAGTCGATCGAGGAAATCATTGCCGAGCACGTCGCGCGGATCCAGGGCGATGTCGCGTTTCCGCGGCGGGGACTTCAGAGGACGGACGTCGAAGATCATATCGCGACTCTGATCGTGAACGTTGCCCAGTCGCTGCGAATCATCGAAGAGAGCGGCGGGCCGGATGCCGGCATCTTCAAGGACGGAGGTGAGATTCAGCGCGTCATCGCCCGGATGCACGGACGGCAGCGCCGCCGTCTGGGGTGGACGGTGTCGCATGTGGAGCGGGAGTACGCGGCGCTGTTCGACGGGATCCGGGAGTTCCTCGGCGCGAAAGGCACGACACCGCCTGAGGAGCTGGCGGAAGCGCTCGAGGTGATTCGGCAGCTGTTGGACCGCGCGCGGGACACCAGCGTGCTCGCGCTGCGGGGGGAGTAACGGCGGGAGCTACCGTTTCAGGATCAACTCCTCGAACAGCGCCAGCGCGCGCGGGTCATTGAACTGCCCGAGCCAGAAGATCGCCTTACGCCGCACCTCGGGATCCTTGTTGGTCCTGGCAACTCGAATGAGCGCAGGCACTCCCTCGTCCTTCGGACGTTGCGAGAGCGCGAACACCGCTTGCTCGCGCACGTCGCGATCCACCTCGCTCGCCTCGGTGAGCTCGGCAAGACCCTTCGTCGCCGAGTCGCTCGCGGCCTGGCTCACCCAGAAAACCGCCTGACGACGGGTCTCCTGTGACCGCCGCTCGTCGCGCGCGATGCGCAG
>JANNOC010000675.1:0-6290 GCA_031398865.1 Gemmatimonadota bacterium
ACCCGATCACGGCGAAGGCGAAGCTCGGCTTCATTCCCGACCGACCGTTCATCTATGAGAAACTCACGGGAATAGAATTCCTGCGCTTCGTTGCCGGTCTGTACGGCCAGGACGGACCAGAAGTGGAGCATCGCGCGCGCGAGCTGCTCGCCCTGTTTGACCTCGATGAATGGCGCGAGGAACTCGTGGAGAGCTACAGCCACGGCATGCGGCAGAAGCTGATTATCTCGAGCGCATTCGTGCATCGTCCCGAAGTCATCGTCGTGGACGAGCCGATGGTCGGCCTCGACCCGAAGGCCGCCCGGATTCTCAAGGATCTCTTTCGCGAGTACACGCGCCGCGGTCACACCATCATGATGTCCACACACACGCTGGAAGTGGCGGAGACGCTGTGCGACCGGATCGCGATCATTCAGGCCGGGCGAATCCGGGCGTCCGGCTCGATGGCGCAGCTGCAGGCGCAGGCCGAATCCGGCGTGACGGGGCTGGAGGAGATCTTCCTGCGCCTCACGGGCGACAATGCGGCACGCGAGCTGGTGGATGTCCTCGACGCTTGAGACGCCCGCGCGCCTCGCGGCAAACGACCCGTTGCGCACGCCCGGCGGGAGCGTGGCCGTCGCTCCGCTGCCCAATCCTTCGCTGCTGCACCTGCTCACCCCGAAATGGCTCACTGCGCGCGCGCGCACCGTCGCGGGCGAGCGAGGGCGCGGGGCGCGCTTCGCCCTCCTCGGCTCGGTCGGCGTGCTGTTCTGGGCGTTCATTTTTGCCGTGCTCTACCGGCTGCTCGTGTACTTCAGAGGTGTTCCGGAGATCGGGCCATTCCTCGCGGGGAAGTTGCTTGGGCTGATGCTCGTCGGATTTTTCTCGATTCTGCTGCTCTCGAACGTGATCACGGCGCTGTCGAGCTTTTTTCTCGCGCGTGACCTGGATCTGCTCGTATCCGGTCCGGTGGACTGGCTCCACCTGTATGGCGCGAAGCTGCTCGAGACGGTCGTGCACTCCAGCTGGATGGTCGTGCTCATGGCCATTCCGATGTTCTCCGCGTACGGCGTTGCCTATGACGGCGGGTTGTGGTATCCGCTGATCGCGCTCGCCGCCTTTGTTCCGTTTCTGCTCATCCCCGCGGTGATCGGGAGTGCAACGACGCTGCTGCTGGTGAACATCTTTCCCGCGCGGCGCACGCGCGACATCCTGAGCGTCATCGCGGTGCTCACGGCCGGAGGCATCGTCCTGCTCTTCCGGCTCGTGCGCCCGGAGCGCCTCGCACGACCAGAGGGCTTTCGCTCACTCGTGGATTTCATCTCGATCCTGCGAGCGCCGACGTCGCCCATGCTGCCGAGTGAATGGGTGCAAACGGCGATCATGTCCTTTTTGGGGGGGCGTCCCGATCCGCTGTCGTTTTATCTCCTCTGGACGACGGCCGCCGCCATGGTCGTCTTTGGCGCGCTCGTGCACCGGGGGCTGTACGATCGCGGCTTCAGCAAGGCGCAGGAGAGCGGCGGGCAGCAGCCCGTGAGCAGCACACGCCTGCGCCGCGTGGCTCTCCGAGTGTTCGCACCATTGGGAATTCTGCGCCGGGAGCTCATTCTCAAGGAGCTCCGCCTGTTCTTCCGCGACACGACGCAGTGGTCGCAGCTCATCCTGCTGGCGGTGTTGGTGGTCGTGTACGTCTTCAACATCAAGTATTTGCCGCTGCGCGGTGAAGGAATCACGTTCTTTCTCGTGAACGTGATTCCGTTTCTCAATCTCGTGCTCGCGGGCTTTGTGCTCGCGTCCATCGCCGCCCGCTTCATCTTCCCCGGCGTGAGTCTGGAAGGGCGCACGATGTGGCTGTTGCGGTCGAGCCCGATGTCCATGCGCGACCTGCTGTGGGCGAAGTTCTGGGTCGGCACGCTCCCGCTGCTCGTCCTGGCGGTGGGCATCGTCGGCGTCACGGACGTGCTGTTGCAGGTGAGCGAGTTCATGATGGCGGTGTCGGTCTTCACGATCACGTTCATGACCGTGGCGCTCGCGGGACTCGCGATCGCGTTCGGGACGATCTTTCCACAGTACGAGACCGAGAACGCGGCGCAGATTCCGACCTCGTTTGGCGGGCTCCTCTATATGATGTCCGCGGTGGCGCTGATTGGCGGTGTCGTGATTCTGGAAGCGCGACCCGTCTACGGCTATCTCAGCGCGCGCGCGTTCGGCACCACCCCCGACCCGACTGAAATGCTGGTCGGCTTCGGCCTGGCCACGCTGCTGTGCCTGGCCGCCACCTTCATTCCCATCCGCATCGCGCAGCGCCGCCTGGAAGCGATGGAGCGCTAGATTTGTCCCGTTAACAGTCGCTCCGCCCGCGTCGTCCTTGTTCCCAGAGCGCAACAAGCGCAGGGACGCGAGCACCGAGGAGCGCAATGGGATATGGGGCGATTGCACTGGCGTGGGACATCGGCGATACGGAGCACGTGAAGCTCCGTCTCGTCACGCCCCCCGTGGCATCCGCCGCGCTGCCAGTGGATGACGCGTCGCTCGCGCGGAGCGCCGCCAGCGGCGATCGCGAGGCGTTCGGCCGACTGTACGCGAAGTACGCGCGTACAGTGCACGGCGTCCTCCTCTCGCGAGTGCCGCCGGCCGATGCAGGGGATCTGGTGCAGGACGTCTTCCTGCAGGCGATGGAGCAGCTCGCCACGTTGCGCGATCCTGGCGCGTTCGGCGGGTGGCTCATGGTCATCGCCCGACGCCGCGCCGCCGATTTCTATCGCACTCGACGTGAGACGACGTCGCTCCCCGCGGAACTCATAGCAGAACGCGACGCGTCCGGCGATGCCGAAGCCACGGTCATTCTCGACATGATCCGTGAGCTGCCCGAGGCGTATCGCGAGACGCTGGTGTGGCGGCTCGTCGAAGGGCTCACTGGGCCGGAGATCGCGGAGCGCTCAGGGCTCACCCCTGCCTCCGTTCGCGTGAATCTGCATCGCGGGATGGGCATGCTCCGCGAGCGGCTGAGAGGTTCGTATCATGCATAACGACGACTACTTATGGGATGGGAGCGGTCCGCCCGATCCGGAGATCGCGCGGTTGGAACTGTCGCTCGCCCGTTTCCGGCATGCGCAGACGACGCCGCCGGCGCTCCCGGACTCCGCGATGCGCACCGCGCGCGCCCGCTGGCTGCACGCCTCGCCGCGGCTGTGGACGGCCGCCGCCGCGATGCTGCTGCTGGCCTGCGGGCTGTACGCTCGGCGCGAGACGCGCGCGACCTGGCGCGTCGCGCAATCCGGCGACGAGGCGCCTCGCGTGCTGAGCGATGGCTCGATCATCGGGACGGAGTCTGATACGGCAACGACGCTGGTCATCGGCGACATCGGCAAGATCCAGCTCGGCCCACAAACACGGGTGCGGCTGGGACACTCGCGCGCGAGCGGGCATCGGCTCACGCTGCTCAGCGGACGCATAGACGCGGTGACCAACGCGCCGCCGCGACTGCTGGTGGTCGAGACGGCCCTGGCGGTCGCGACGGATCTCGGCTGCATCTACTCAATGGATGTGGATTCGAGCGGCGCCGGCGTGCTGCACGTGACGCAGGGACTCGTGGCGGTCGAGCTGCAGGGACGGCGGGCGTTCGTCCCCGCCGGTGCCAGCGTCGCGATGCAGCCGCGGCGTCCCCCCGGTACGCCAGTAGACGACGCGGCGTCGGCTTCGCTGCGCGATGCGTTGCGCATCCTGGACGCCGGCGGGTCGACAGAGCGAGCAGGCGCCCTGCGCGACGCTCTGGCTGCGGCAACGATCCGCGATCTCATCTCGCTCTGGCACCTGCTTCCCGCCGCGTCGGCGGAGGAGCGGGGTGTGCTGTTCGACAAGATGGTTGCACTGCGTCCGCCGCCGTCCAACGCGACGCGCGCGGGCATCGTGCACGGCAACGAGCGCATGCTGCGGACGTGGGGCGATGAGCTCGGTCTCGTGGTTCCGCTGTGGTGGCGTTTCTGGAAATTCTCCTGGGCGCTCGGATGGTAAGCGCTGTTTCGCGGAACCGCGCGGCGGCTACTCCGGCGCGGTCGGAGCTGCTCGCGGCTCTTTCTCGCCACGGCGCGCACAGCGCGTCGTACGTCCTGCTGGAAGGCGGCAAGCAGTACGCGACCGCGGACGGCGTTGACGGTTTCCTCGGCTACGACACGCGCGGCGGGGTCACCGTTATCGCGGGTGATCCGGTGTGCACGGCGGCCGACGCTCCGCGCCTCATTGCGACGCTGATGGCGCAACGCGGCGGACGACATGTCTGCGCGATCGGCGTGCGGTCCGAGATGCTGCCCGCCTTTCGCGCGTGCGGCTTCGATGCGGTCGGCATCGGAAGCGAGGCCGTATTCGATCTGCAGCGATTCACGCTGTCCGGTGGCGCGATGGCGGCGGTACGCGCCGCGCGCAACAAGGCGGTGCGCGAAGGCGTGCGCGTCGCGGAGTACCATCCGGCAGGGGGACCGGATCCGCTCGCGGATGAACTCTCCCGCGTCTCGGAGGAGTGGATGGGAGCCAAGGGAGGCGTCGAGCACGGCTTTCTGCTGGGCGGCCTCGCGCTGGGCACGGCGAGCGCGAAGCGGTACTTCATCGCCCGCGCGGACGAAGGGCACGGACGCGTGGAAGGATTCATCGTCTGTGAGCCCGTGTACGCGCGGCGCGGCTGGTATCTCGATGTGACGCGCCGCCGCGGCGATGCGGTGCGCGGTACGATGGAGCTGCTCACGACCGAGATCCTGGCGACGCTCGCGCGCGACGGCTACGCGATGGCAACGCTGGGACTCGCGCCGTTAGGCGACGTCTCCGCCGAGGACACGCTTCGCCATCCCCACTTCGCGCGCGGCGCGCGTTTCGTCTACGAGCATCTCAGCCGGCCCATCGACTTCAAGGGCCTGCATCAGTACAAGCGCAAGTATCACCCGCATGCGTGGGAGCCGCGGTACCTGTGTTTCCGGCCGTGCATCGGTCCGCGGCTGCTGTACGCGGCGCTTGCGGTGCGCCATGGCGCGCAGGCCACGCGCATTCGGTGGCCATCCGCACTTCGAATTCCCCGAGCCGCCGTCACCGACGGCGCCGCTCCGCTCCATCGTTTCTCTCAGGAGGTTGTATGAACCGTCGTCAGCTGTTGTCCCGCGCACTTGCCCTTGCCGCCGTTCCTCTGGCTGGCGCGCTGATCGCCGCCGGACCCGCCGTTGTCGTTTTTGGTCCGCCGTGGATCTCCATCGAATATCCGGTCAACCCGCACGATCGGACGACGCGTGGTGCGTTCCTCCTCGTGCACGCGTTCCATCACGGCACCGCCATGAATATCCCCGTGACGGGAACGGCGGAAGGCATCGTGGACGGCAAGCGCCGCACGGTGGAACTCAAGTTCGAGTCCACGTCGCGCACCGGAGTCTTCGCCGTGCGCAAGCAGTGGTCACCCGAAGGCACGTGGCTCCTCGCGATCACCGTGCACCAGTCTCCCAACGATGACGGCGCCACCGCGGTGGTGGAGCTGTCCCCCGCCGGCGAGATCGCGAGCGTTCGCGTGCCGGTCGAGCGGCGTGACGGATGGGAAATCCCGAAGCGCGTCACGGCGCAGGATCGTGAGGCAGCGCTGACGGCACTCGCAACGCGGTCGCGTGCGGAGCTGGCGCGCGGAACGCGGTAGGAATCGGGCAAGGGGGGAAGGACGAAGGACGAGGTATCAGTTGTCAGTGATCAGTCATCAGTTGTCGGTTGCCGGCGACTGATGACTGATAACTGATATAGCTGATAGCTGATAACTGACGCCTCGTTGTTCCCCGTGCCGGTCCAGCTCTACGCCGCCAGAGTGTGCCCGCACCGCGCGCAGAAGCGCGCGCCCGGCTCAGATACCACAGCGGAGCAATTCTGGCACGCGCCGGCGAGGTACCGCCCGCACTGCGAGCAGAAGACGGCGTCGGCCTCGGGCCGCGGCCCGCAGTCGGCGCACTCGCGGCGCCGCTGACGGTACGCCAGTACCGCCACTTCCACGGGATCCGGCACGCCCCGTGCGCGCGACTCCTCCGCGCGACGGGCCGCATCGGCCTCCGCGCCCCGCGCGTCCGCCGCGCGCATATCGGCGACCGCCTGACGAGTGTACGCGGCCTTGAGCTGCGCATAATCCCCATCCGCGAGCTTTCCCGTCTGTCGATCGAACTCGATCTCGCGCAGCGCTTCCACCGACGCACCGCCCTCGCTCGCGTCCCGCGCCCCCGACCGCCGCGTTCGTCGTCCATCGTGCGACGCGGGCTCCACGAATACCGGATACAGGACGAAAGCCAACGCCGCCAGAG
>JANNOC010000689.1:0-2842 GCA_031398865.1 Gemmatimonadota bacterium
GCGGGTGACCGCCGACACAGTAGAGCGGCTCGGCATCGAAGTCAGTGAGCGATATCTCGCGGGCGCGCACGTCGTGCTCGCGTGTGGCGAGCGTTTCGCACACGTGGCCGAGACGATGCGCATCGTGGCGGAGCACAGCACGGCGCCCGTGGTTCCCGTGCAGACGAAGTGCGATCTGTGCCTGGACGATGGCGTGGCGGCGGCGGCCGGTACGATACCAGTGAGCGCCGAGTCCGGCGACGGATTACGCGCGCTGACCGCGCGTATCGCGGAGACGTTGAGCGAGCGATACGGTGTCGTTGACGGAGACGAGCCGGTGCTGACGCGGGCCCGGCATCAGCGCGGGCTGGCAACCGCGCAGGCCGAGCTTGCCGCATTCCGCCACGGGTGGAGTGACGAACGGCTTCCCGCGCCGGTGGCCGCCGTGCACCTGCGCGCCGCCGCGTCGGCGCTGGAAGAGCTGATCGGCGCCGTGGATGTCGAGGACGTGCTGGAGCGCTTGTTCAGTACCTTCTGCGTGGGGAAGTAACGCGGGGACTGGACGTTCGGGACTGGAACTGGTTCGACCCTGCTGGAGCCGTGTCCTACTTCCGGCGGGTCGCGGACTCCCAGATCTCGTCGGCGAGCCATTCGAGGCGCTCCTGTGCCTCAGCGAGCTGGGGCGGCGGCAGTGCCGAGGCCTCGTTGGAGAGGCGGCGGACCAGCGCGATGAGCTCGTCCAGCAACTCGCGAAGCACCGGATTCCGGCGGCGCTCGGGTTGTTCGTTAGGCGGGCCGCTCATGCCGACGCGACTGCGGCGTGCGCCAACGCCCCCAGCTCCGGGGCGCTGGCTCGTACCGCCCAGGACATGCCGCGCGACGCGAGTGCCGCTTCCACCATGCGAGCACCGAGGTAGTATCCGCCGCGCTCCGGCAGGACGTAGCGATCCACCGTACGCGCTTCGTCACTCATACCGCCGGAGAGATACCGCAGCCGCAGCCCCAGCGCCGAGCGGTCGAGATCCACGGCGACCGAACGCGTGAGCACCTGCTCCAGCTCGCGCACGCGGGCGTATTGCCGGCGGCCGTAGCCGAAGTACTCCCACGCCGCGTGCCCCGGACTGATGGCGCGTGACAGCTGCACCGCGAGCCCTTCGTTGACGAGCAGCTCACGCAGCGTCGCGCGTCGTCCGGTCTCCCAGTAGGAGTAAAAGCCGTCCGCCTCGCTGATCAGCTCGCGCAGCTCGCTGCGGCTGCTGGGCGAGGTATACCGCACCGCGTGCGCGATCTCGTGCGCGAGCCACAGCGGAATGAGCTCCGGGTCGAGGCCAAGCCCCTGCGTCTCGGGGTTGGCGAGGCTGGTGAAGTGTTCCAGGCAGACGAAGGCAACGCCCTTGTGCTGCACCACCAGCTCACCCGCGTTCGCCGCACCGACGCCCACCATGAGCACCACGTCGATGTCCACGTCCATCTCGAGCAGGCGGGCGCAGTGCTCTTCCGTGGCGCGCGCGAGGGTGACCACATCGGTGCGCTCGAGCATGGCGCGCAGGTCCGCGCGTTCGGCGAGCGCAGTCGCGCGCACGACTTCCTGAAAGTGCGGCCCATCGGGATCGAGGACGTAATTGTGCCAGTAGGCTTCGAGCAGAGGGCGGTGCGCGTCGAAGTATCTGTGGTAGGCGGCGACCCGATCGGTGCTGTTCAGAACGGCGAAAAAATCCGGCAACAAGTTGATCAGCATCAACGATCCGGACGCGGGAAGGCAGCGCGGCGAGGGAGACGCGGCAAGATAGCGGCGCTCCGGAAGGGCAACAAGGCGAGCCCCAATGGGCAGGAAAGTGGTGACGCGCCCGCGTGTGGCATGGATTTTCCTTATGGAAGGAGGGCGGGGGGGCTGATCTGAGGACGATTCCCCGCCAGCATCAGTTACAGAGGTACGCGAAACATGACAACGCTGCAGCAGATAGACCTTCGGTGCCCCATCTGCGAGACGGAGTTTCGCTCGCAGTCCGTGGTGTCCACGAATTCGTTTGGCGGCAAGCGTACCGACTTTCACGAGCGCGCGGCAGGTACGCAGCCGCTGCCCTTCCTCGTGCACATGTGCAATCGCTGTGGATACTCGGGGTCCGAGCGGGATTTCACCGATGACGCCGAAGTCAGTCCACTGCTGCGTGAGCACGTGTGGAACGAGCTTGCGCCGAAGCTGGCGCCCGCGTCAGCGTGTGGGTCGGAGAAGTACGAGGCCGCGGCGAAGGTCGCGGAGTGGCAGTCCATGGAGCCGCGGCACGTTGCCGACCTGCTGCTTCGCGCCGCGTGGTGCTGCGTGGACGAGGGCGACATCGAAGCGGAGCGTTTCTTCCGCCGCAAGTCCGCGTGGATGTTCGAGCGCGCGCTCATGACGTACGACGGTGTGGCGCGCGAGGAGCGAGCCGTGCTCACCTATCTTGTGGGCGAGCTCTGGCGCCGCATCGGCGACGTGAAGTTTGCGCGGATGTGGTTCGACCGCGTGGGCGGCGAGGTCAACGATCCGTCCAACCAGGAATGGGTGATGGACGCGGCCCGTCAGCAGCGGGATTGTCCCAGGGAGTGGTTCGGCTGATTGGCGCGCCTGATCCTGACTGATCGAGGAGCCCTGAGAGGGGCTCCTCTCTTGTTTGGGGTGGTCGCGACACCAGCACGCTGTCCCTACCAGTAGCGCGCTGGCGTCAACGGCGAGAGCTTTCGCCCGTCGCACGCACTCTGGCGGCCGGACGCCAGTATCCACGCGCCTCCCCTCAGCTTCCCAATGCCACTCGACACACCCGCTGCATTTCCCGCGCGCATCCGCGGTCTGGCCGACGTCGCGAACAACCTGGCGTGGAGCTGG
>JANNOC010000731.1:0-4875 GCA_031398865.1 Gemmatimonadota bacterium
CAGGACGGGTGCAGCAGATCATTACCGGCGCGATCGGGCTCGATTCCTGGGAATGGGGGGTCACGCTGTTCGGACGCGATCCGTTGGACTTCAAGAAGCTCGTGACCGACATGCGCTTCGACGAAGTGAGTGCGCGGTACGCGGACTTCGGCGCGTTCTACGTGGGCCGCGTCGTCACCCCGGAGGAGTGGGGGGCGTCGCTGATGGGCGTGTGAGGGCGTGCCCTCACCCCATCGCATCGAGATCGTCGAGCCAGCGCACGATCGCATCCCGGTCCGCCACCGCCTGCAGATGCTCGTACAGGGCAAGCGCTGCACGCGCGTCGGTCCGAGCTGCCGCGATGTCGCCGCTCGTTCGCGCGAGCTCGGCGCGCGCGCGCAATGCTTCCGCTTCCGCGAGCGTGCCTCCGTGTTGTCTCGCCAGCTGTACCGCGCGCTCGATCGCGCGCGCCGCGATGGGGAGTTTCCCTTCGCGTAGCGCGGCGAGGCCGGTGACGCGGAGTGCATCCGCTTCGCGAATAGGGTCCGGAAGCGACGCGAATTCCTTGGCCGCGAGCCGCGCACTGCCGCCCGCCACGAGCGTGTCGCCCTTGAGCAGCAGCAGTTCGGCGCGCCCGAGGCGGGCTATGGCCGCCAGCCTCGTGTTGCGCGCCTCGAGGGCGTAGTCGATCGCACGGCGTTCGTACTCTTCGGCGCGGTCGCTCTGCCCGGCGTCGCGATACGAGATCGCCATGTTGTGGTAGCTCTCCGCGAGCCCCGTGACGTTGCCGAGCCGTTGATACGACGGCACGGCAATCTGGTACAACGCCAGCGCACGTTCCGGACTGCCGCGGACGTTGGCGATCATCGCCAGATTATTGGTCGCGCGGGCCACGAGCAGATCGTCCTCGTCGTCGCGACCCAGGCCAAGCGCGTACTCGAACGACCCTTCCGCCGCTTCGAGCTCGCCCAGTTCGAACAGCGCCGCACCGTGCAGGTTCACCATGTGCCGCAGCACTGCGCGATCGCCGCTGAGCGTCACGCGCGCAAGCACGTCGGCGAGCCAGGCGCGCGCGTCGCGAAAGCGACCCAGCCGCATGTACGATTCACCCAGCAACAGCGCCAGCTCCGGGTGACTTGCCGCCTCCGCCGTACGCGCCTCCAGACTAGCGCGCACGCGCTCCCACTCACCAGCGCTCGCGTGCATGCGAACGCTGGTGGCAAGATCGTCGTGGGGATTCGGCGCCATGACCATCGACGTCGGGTCAGTACGCGACTGCGTAGCTGGTGAAGCCGAGCAGATCGGCTTCGACTTCTTCGAGATCCTTGAAGACCACCGACGCGACCTGGAACCAGTTGGCCGCTGGCGTCTCACGCCGCCACCAGCGCAGCCTTATTTCCACGTCATCGTCGCGGGAATCGACGCGCCCGTCCTCGTTGAGGTCGTCGTCCGCGTGCTTGTACTCCATCTCCAACTCCGCCGGAGCACTCGCGGAGAAGCGCAGGCCCGAGGGCTGGAACTCCACGATGAAGCGCGCCGGGTCGATCACGGTGACGGTAATCAGGACCGAATCGCCAGTGGCGAAGGCGGAGCCGTCAGGACGGCGCGACAGCCCGTTCGGCTGCACCCGGAGTCGGAGGAACTCGGACGAGTCAACTTCCCCCGGCTTGGGCCGGAAGTACATGCGGATCTCGCGATCGCTTCCACGTTTAGCGTAGAAGCTGTCCCGCGTGGCGACGAGTGGCGGCGCATCCGCCGCGGGGCGCAGGAACTGTAACTCGCTCGTGGGGCGTGATGCCGGCCCCGTGGAATCGGAACAGCCGGGAACGGCGATCAGCAGGAGCAGAAACGGGATGAACTTCATACGGTGATCAAGCATCGGTCGCCTCTGAGTCGTCGGGAGATTTGTCGAGAATTCGCTGCAACCGTGCTCGCGTAATGCCGAGCCGGCGCGCGGCCTCACTCTTGTTGCCACTGCATAGGGCCAGCGTCGCCAGCGTGGCGCTGTGAATGACGTCGCCAAGCGGCGCGGGGAATGAAATTCCGTTGACGGGCGCCAGCACGCCCGCGGTATCCGGCACGACGTCCGCGGCGCGGAGCGGCGCACCGTCACCGGTCGCGAGCAGCGTGGCGCGTTCCATGACGTTGCGGAGCTCGCGGACGTTGCCCGGCCACGGCCGCTCCTGCAGCGTGCGCTCGGCTTCCGGAGAGAGGGCCGGTGCGTCGAGCCCGTATTCCTTCGCGAACGTCGCGAGAAAGTGCCGCGCGAGCGGAAGGATGTCTCCTCGCCGTGCGCGCAACGGCGGCATCTCGATGGGGAGCACATTCAGCCGGAAGTACAGGTCCTCGCGGAACTCGCCGCGCGCGGACGCGCTCGCGAGATCGACGTTCGTGGCCGCCATCACGCGGATGTCGACGGCCATGCTGCGCGTACCGCCCACGCGGCGGATGACGCGTTCCTCGAGCGCGCGCAGCAGCTTGCCCTGCAGCTGCAGCGCGAGGTGTCCGATCTCATCCAGAAAGATCGTCCCGCCATTGGCGACTTCGAATAGTCCCGGCTTCGCCGTGCTGGCGTCGGTGAAGGCGCCTTTCTCGTGACCGAATAGTTCGCTCTCGAGGAGCTGTGCCGGGATGGCGGCGCAGTTTACCTCCACGAACGGCGCATTGCGGCGCGGGCCGTTGTAGTGAATCGCGCGCGCCAGCAGCTCCTTGCCGGTGCCTGTCTCGCCGGTAATCAGCACTGTGACGCCGGGGTGCGGTATCACTCGCGCCGCTCGCTCGAGTGCGGCGCGCAGCGCGTCGCTCTCGCCGAGGATGCCGTCGAAACGGTACTTCGCCGCCTCGCGGCTGGCGAATGTGTTTCGGTCGATGCGTTGCTGGAAACGCTGGACGCGATCACGGAGCCACGATTGTAAACGGTCGTGATCTTCGGGAAGCGCGAAATACTCGGCAGCCCCTCCACGCACCAACGCGGTGGCCAGCCGGTGGTCCGCCAGCGCGCCGACGGCTGCCAGGTCCCCGCCGCGCCGCGGCGCGGCGCGCACGATCGCCTCGAGCTTTTCTTCCGCGCCGCCGGAGGAGACGATTACCAGTGGCTCACCGCCGACGGACGCGTCAATCTCCGCCGGATCGGTAACAATCCGAAGCGGCAACCCACACTCCGCGGCAAGTGTGGGCCAGATCGTCTCGAACGAATCGGTGAGAGGGCACACGATAAGTACCTGCGCCGCGGTGGGCGGGGAGCCACTCACACTCCCCGCCCGGTCGCTGGCTCAGTCGTCCTGATGACCATCGTGGTCGTCATCTTCGAACGCATCAAATGAATTGCGAATGTTGTTGGCGACGAGCGACTCGTTGGAGCCGCCGCGATTGGCGGTGTTCGGATCAATGACGTCGCCGGTCTGCGTGCGGAACCAGCGCGACATGTCAACGGCCACCGTAATGTTATTCGTCGTTCCGTCCACCACCACCGGCGGCGAGAATTCGAGCTCGATTTCCGTGTCGAATCTGGCAAGGTACACGAAGGGCGCACCGTTGTAGGTGCCTTCGACGCGGATGCTCACGTCGCGAAACGAGGGATTCGCGGCCAGGAATGCCCGTTCGGTCGGATCATTATCGTCCACCCGGTCAATCTCATACTCGATCTCGTGGTACTGTCCCGCGGGAATCGCGACGCTGAGCGTGGACCGCACGCTGTTGTCCACCGGAAGCTCAACGAGGTACGGGCCGGACTCGATCTCTTCGCACTTGAAGCCGTCGCTGTCGCTGTTATCGCGTGTGCAGGTGTTCAGGTCGGCCGGCTCGAGTTCCACTTCCGAGAGGACCACAGTCGCTCTCGTGATTACTACTGCCGCTGCGCCGGACGGCCGCGCGGCGATGCCGGCTGCGAGCGTCTGGTTCGTGAAGGAAAGGGTGAGGCGTTCGCCGCCGGGTCCCGTGCCGTCGGCGCAGGCCAGAAGCGCGGAGGCCGCGACGGCCGATGCGATCCCGCGTGCGAACTTGTTCATATTGCTCATGGCAATGTCCTGAGTAAGGGGTGACCAGAGGTAAGGCAGGGGCCGCGCCAATGCATCGAAGCGCGGGGATGGTGCGCAAGCACTTGTGAATCAAGCAGTTGCGGCTAGCCGGCATCCGTTTGAGGTTCGGAGCCTGACCCTGTTCCGGTACAGCGCTGCATCGTTTCGACGCGATCGGACGACCGATGGATCCCGCTGCTCGGCGGGGCGCTCCCCCTTACGTGACTTCAGTTATTCGTTTCCCCTGACACACCGTCCGGTCGGGCGGCCTGACCTGCGTCGTTATGCGGGCGGTCGCAACGCCGGCAAGCGCCTTCAGGTTCGACTGCTTTGTCCGGGACGCCTGCGAAACACCCGGGGGAACGGCGCGTAGGGACTCCACGGCGTCAAAATTTCGAGATCAATGCGGAGGCAGTCTATGTGGTCGCTCATCTGGAAGTGGACTGTGGCGAAGGTGCTCTTTCGGAGCTTTGGCTGGCTGGCGCTGCTTATTCCTGTCGCGCTCATGCTGAAGGGGATCGGCCTGCCGCTGCTGCTCATTCTGGGCGGGCTCGCGATGCCGGTGCTCATCATGCTCGCGATCGTTGGACTTCCGATCATCGCGGTGCTGGTGGTTGGGGGCGTGATCATGAGCGTGCTGGGCGTCGTGGTGACGGTAGGGCTGACGCTCGCCAAGATCGTGATTCCGATTTTGTTGCTGGTGTGGTTCGTGAACTTCCTGTTCGGCGGGTGCAACCGCACGAAGGGGAGCGGGGAGATCGGCACCGACCCGGCGTAGCGATCGATGCAGTTGAACGGGATGTGCCGCGCGGTTACATTATGCGCTCTGCTCGCGCGTTCCACGCGAGACGGGACGTAGCGCAGCCCGGTAGCGCACCTG
>JANNOC010000764.1:0-2059 GCA_031398865.1 Gemmatimonadota bacterium
GCCCGCGTTTGAACGCGCCGCCGGCGCGCGTCACGCTGTCGCCCGCGCTATCCACAATTGAGGGATCGTGCATATAAACGATGCGCGACGCCGCGAGGGCGATCCCCTGAGACGCATTCAGTCCGCCGCGCAGGAACGCGAGCCAGTGCGGATCCGCGCGAGTATCGTTGTTCAGGAAGGCCAGCACATCACCGTTTGCGACAGCGGCACCGCGGTTGTTTCCTGCCGCAAAGCCAGAGTTGCGTTCCAGCTCGACAAGCCGCACCCAAGGAAAATGCTCGCGCACCAGTGACGTTGATCCGTCGCTGGATCCGTTGTCAACCAGAATGCATTCAAAGGACACGTCCTGCTGCGCTTCGACCGCTCGGAGACACATCTCCAGATAGCTTCGTCCGTTGTAGTTCACGATGATGACGGACACGTCAGGGACCTGCGTCATCGGTTCATGTCCACAGCCGCACGGTAGGCGTCCCAGGTCGCCCGCGCCGTCCGCTCCCAGCTGAACGCGCGCGCTCGAGTCAGCCCACGACGCCGGAGCTCTCCGCTGCGAGCCTCGTTCTTCAGAATTACCTCGAACGCATCACACCAGCCGCGTACGTCGTCTGGGGGCAACAGCAGCGCCGCATCACCGGCGATCTCCTCCGCCGTCGAACCAGTTGACGCGACAACAGGCACCCCGCACGCCATCGCCTCGACCATTGGCAGTCCGAATCCCTCGTACCGTGATGGATACGCGAGGCCCGCGGCTCCACGATACAAGCTCAGGAGAATATCTTCGGACACGGCGCCGAGCACCGTGACGGCCTGCGGATCGTGGTGATCGCGCGCCTGATTGTTCAAATCCGCTCCGGAGCCGCGATCGACCCCCGCGAGCACGAGCTGCACATCCAATCCGCGGCGCCGCAGCTGCAGCACCGCATCCAGCGCGATTCCAAGATTCCGCCGCTCGTGCAGGTCTCCGACATGCAGAAAATATGGCTGGTGGACGCCTTCCGGAAGAGGCCCAGGCGTTCCAGGCGTGAATGACGGAGCGACACCGAGCGGTATCACGCAAATCTTGTCCGGCGGGATGCCATACGCCGCAGAGATCTCGCCGCTTGAGAACGTCGAATCAGTAATGACGACATCAGCTGCGCGTGCGCTGGCACGATAGAACCACGACCGGAGTGCACCCGACGCATGTGGGTACCATTCAGGCCTTCGCGCGTAACTCACATCGTGCAGCGTCACGACGAGCGGATGCACGCCGAAAGGCGGAGCCGTATAGGCCGGTGCGTGAAAGACATCCAGGCCTGCACGGCGCGCCGTCTTCCTCAAGCCAACGGCAGTCCAGCCCAGGTTCGTCGGAGGATGCCAGGGTTCCGAGTAATGAAGAACCCCGGCGCGTGGCGCGCGCGCGCCTCCGCACGCAATGAGATCGACGGGAAGATCGAGGTCGATGAGCGCAGACGTGAGCTCGTGTACGTAGCGGCGGACACCTGCCGCGGGGGGACGCAAAGGCGCGACCATCCAGGCCAACGCGTAGCCGCTGCGCGCTCACCGGGTGGGAAGGTGCAGCTGTGGCACCGGCGGGATCGCCATCGGCGACAACTATACACCGCTGCTTAGACTTGCCGGCGTCCCGCCACGGGTGTTGTCCGTCAGCGAATCGAGACCGCCACGGTACGAGCCTCCTCGAAGCGCTGAGTACGGGTACTCCAGAAGTATGCGGTGATGTCGTACGCTCCGCGCTCGAGGCCAGAGACCGTCAACCCCCAGCCCGCGCGATCGAATTGCGCGCCGTACACCGCGCCTACGTCAGACCGCAGACCGTTGAGATCAGCCACGCCAAGGAATATCGGCGCAGCCGCCGGTACATCGCGGCGCTGCGCCCAGACGTGTACCGCGCCGATGCCCGATCACACGCGTGAAGTGATCTATGTGTTCAGCTTCGAGCTGGCAGAGAACGATCTCATGGCTCCCATGCCGATGAGTGGGCGCAGAGACAGCGGCGCGACGATCGCGCGCAAAAGTTCCGAGGATCAGCGCAACCAGTGCGAGAAGAAGAAGAGCGGGGGCC